>SYDV01000207.1 GCA_005801395.1 Planctomycetia bacterium
ATCGTGGGTCGTGCGGGCGTGGGCGTCGACAATGTCGACTTGCCGAATGCCACTGGCGCGGGCGTCATCGTCATGAATGCCCCGCTCGGAAATATTGTTTCGGCAGCTGAACACACCATCGGCATGGTGTTCGCCGTTGCGCGTTTAATTCCACAAGCACACGGCAAATTAATCTTTAAAAATGATTGGGATAAAAAATCTTTTACTGGCGTTGAATTAATCGGCAAAGTATTAGGCATTGTTGGCCTGGGTAAAATTGGCAAACATGTCGCGCAAGTTTTACAAGCCGCAGGCATGTCGGCCATCGCTTACGATCCGTTCTTGAGTCCGGAAGTAGCCAAAGAGCTGCGCATTGAATCCGTATCCCTAGAACAATTACTAGAACGCGCTGATTTCATTACGTTGCACACTCCACTGACTGAACAAACGCGTAATTTAATCAACGCAGACCGCTTAAAGCTGATGAAGAAAACCGCACGCATCGTCAACGTCGCGCGCGGCGGCATTATTGACGAAGCAGCATTAACTGAGGCGCTGAAAGCAGGCACGATCGCTGGTGCTGCGATCGACGTTTTTGCCACGGAACCAGTTCCCGCAGATAATCCACTTTTAAATTACGTGAAAGGCGGCGCGCTGAATTGTATTTTGACCCCCCACCTCGGTGCCAGCACCGAAGAAGCACAAGTCAAAGTGTCCGTCGATATTGCCAACCAATTTAATGCATTCTTTGCCAGTGGCAAAATCATCAATGCGGTAAACGTACAATTACGCGTTGATCCCGCTATTGATGGTTATTTGGCCGCCGCCGAATCGCTTGGCGCTGCTGTGGTGCAAACGTTGGACGAGCCATTAAAAGGCTTGGAAGTTATCGCTCGTGGCGATCTCGCTAAATATGACACGAAACCATTAGCAACTGCGACGCTCAAGGGTGCATTGGCTAAAATTAGCGACCAAGTCGTCAACTTTGTAACCGTTGCCAAAATTGCGGTTGATCGTGGCATTACATTGGTCAGTTCGTCCAGCGAGCAGATCAAAGGTACACAAGGTGGACCAATTGAACAACTCACCGTTAAGGCAATTACCGCTAAAGGTGAGCACATCATTGGTGGCAGCTTGGTAAATGGCCAATTACGCGTGGTTCGTTACAATGATTATTCCATCGATTTACCAATCGGCGGACATTTGTTAGTCATGGAATACCCAGATCGACCAGGCATGGTTGGCCGTTACGGCTCCATCTTAGGCGAAAATAAAATTAATATCGCGCGCATGGAAGTCAGTCGTATTGATGGTCGCGGTGACGCACTCGTCATCCTCACCTTGGATGATCCAGTGCCAACTTCGGTGGTTGAAGAAATCCGCTCTACGGTCAAACCAAATAAAGCCTACAAGGTGTCGCTCTAAAAACTGAGCCCTTTTGTTTGACGTGAGCACGTCGGCATTCCGACGAAGAACATTATCGTCAAGTCTGCTCTTAAAGATCCTGCGAAAGGATTAACCACAAAGGGCACAGAGCACACGGAGTGAAAGATGTATTTTCTCTGTGTGTTCTGTGATATTTGTGGTTAATAGCTTCAGCTAATCGAATAAAGCCGACAAAGTGTCGCCGAAACGCGATTGCCGCTCTTTTGATCAGTAAAACGAACCCAGCAACGGAGTAATAATGCCGAGTGCTGAACAGCGATTAATACAGATATTACGTGCCGCACATGCTGGTGAACATGCAGCGGCTTTGGCTTATCATGGACATGCACGTTCACTCCGACCTGGGAATGAACGTGATATGTTCTTGCGCATTGGCGCTGAAGAAACGGCACATCGCGCCCGCGTTAGAGAAATGCTGAGCGACCTTGGCGCAACACCAGCTCCACGCCGTGAATTTATTTTTATGCTCATTGGTCGCACGCTGTCCGCCCTGTGCCATGTCAGCGGCTGGTTCGCACCGATGTACGGAGCCGGTTGGATTGAACGACGTAATATACAAGAATATGTCGAAGCAGAACGCTTTGCCCGAGCAGCTGGATACCACGCTTTCGCGGATGAATTACTCACCATGGCACAAGTTGAATGGGACCATGAACAATATTTTCGCGCCTGCGTCGCGCGACATTGGTTACATCGCCTTATTCCACTCTGGTCACACCCGCCAGCACGTGCTGACCTTGGAATTATTTCCCCGTTACTCCCAACGGAATTATCACACACGTCTGCGGCACCGTTTCCACCAACGGCAAAACCGTAATTGCCCCAGGAGTGCGAGCGACCAACGCAATCGCGTCTTGTATCGTGGTGGCTTGCAATGGCATGGCCCCCGAACCGGAAAACACCAAACGCTTCCAACCACGAAGCAATAAATTTGCACTGCGATTGACAATCTTATTCATCGCCTCATCAGCAGCGCTATCCATACACAACACGACTACTACGGTTTGGCCATTGGAATAAGTTGTCGTGCGACCGAGTAAGAAATCACGGATTTTTTCCTCATCAAGATTACTAACAGGTACGTTATTATGTGCGACGACGACTGCCGCTGATAACGACAATGGGAAACTCAACAGCAAAAGAAGTATGAAATTACGCATCAGAAATCGACCGTCGTCTTGAGTGCAAGAACTTGCCAATGGTCCTCAATCCCACCTGGATTATCACCTTTATTAATTCCCATTTCGCCATAAACATCACGAAATTCAAATTTAAGAGACCAGTTAGAAAGCGGCATCAGATTAGCCGCGACCACCCACGCATACGCTCGCGTACCATTACGGTCATACGCATCCACCCATGCACCTTCTACGCCAGCAAAAATATCTAGCCACCGTGTTGTGTGCCACGTTGTGTTACAATAAAGACCTTCGGTGTTATCATTTATTGGGATAACGAGGCTTGCAGCCGGAACAACGGATTCACCACGGCCACGTAGACGTAAATATTCGACAGCAATCGTCACCAGGGACACTTCGTAGATAGCGGACACAAAACCAAATAAATAATCAGCGCGTGTATAGGACGTAAGGCCACTGGTCGTGAATAATGCGTCAACATTAAAATCATCAATATAGGTTCCGCTCAAGCGCAGCCCCAAACCATCCAGCGGCGTATGCCAATGAAAAAATCCGCCGGCCTGCCAATCAATCGCAATTTCGTTAATTTGATTCCCTACTCCAATTTCCGAAATATAAGTCGCAAATCCTGCATCTGTGCTGTACTCTTTCTTGCCTCCGTAGATTCCATATTCACATGACCCAGCACTTCCGATATCCAATAAACCATAGGCCTTAGCACCATCGGTCGAAATATACAAATCTCGACTACGCAATGCATAGACCGACGGAGGAAGAAAAATCGACGCCCGCGCTGAATCAATATCCGAGGCTTCATTATAAAGACCCAGTGGCAATTTGAAGCGGCCTACTTGTACGCCAATGGCGTCAGTTGCACGATAATCGATGTAAGCCCAATCTAATGATGGTTGGCCATTATCGTATTTAACTAAATCACGGGCGAATATTTGCGCGCCAATGCGCACGTGATCCCATGGACGTGCAATGACATTAGCAGCCGCTTCCCAAAATTCACTGGTACCATTTTCCGTCTGCCCCAACCAATTATTTCCTTCCGTTTGTAAATAGCCAAAACTAGCGAAGCCATGCGCCTCTAAACGAAGCGCCTCAGCCCACGATGGCTCTTCAGCAGCGACATAGGGCACCGCCACGGCCGTGGTCATCACCACCGTAATTAATCCAACTTTTTTTCCGCGACGATACAGCATCAGCGTACTTTCCTCGAACTTAAAACCGCTGCGTCCAACACACGCTCAAGATCAGCCAAACGATATGGTTTGCACAACTGTGCATAAAAGCCTTCCTTTTTTAATTGTTCTTGCGATACATCACGGGCAAAACCACTACACAAAATGGCCGGAATATTCTCTCGTTGCGTCCGCAGCACACGTAAACAATCAACGCCACGCATGCCAGGCATTTCCATATCCAATAATACGACTTCAATCCGCTCATGATGACGTGAGAATATTTCAATGGCAGCATTACCGTCCGCTGCTTCAATTACTTCATAACCCAACACTTCTAATAATTGCCGCCCAACAGAACGAACCATTTCCTCGTCATCAAGGATTAACACGACGCCACGATCTGTTCGTGGAGGAACAACTTTATCGATAAAAGAACTTGTCACTCCTTCGCGTGACAACGGTAGATAAAGAAAAAAAGTAGTACCTTTATTCGGCGCACTTTCCAAGGCGATGGATCCTCGATGATCAACAATCATCCCGTAAACCGCAGCCAAGCCCAAGCCGGTTCCCTTACCCACGGCTTTGGTCGTATAAAATGGCTCAAACACATGTGGCTGAACGTCGATGGGAATGCCTGAACCCGTATCACAAACAGACATTTCCAAATAGGTACCTGACTTTAATGGCACAATTAGTCGTGGCTCATCTTCCACTTCAATATCAGCTAATCTCGTCTTAATGGTTATTTGTCCACCAGTCGGCATCGCATCACGTGCATTGAGGGCCAAATTAATAATCGCATTCTGTAGTTGAGCCGCATCTCCCGTCACCATGCACGGTGACGCGTTCAACGACAAGCGAATCTCAATACGTTTATCAATACTATGCCCCAACATCGTGGCGCTATCACGTACGACTTGATGCAAGTCAACTTGCTGACGTTGTGATTGTCCTTTGCGCGCAAAAGTCAGCAATTTACGCGTCAGACCCGCTGCTCGATCACACGTGGTTAAAATACTGCGCAAATGTCGCTGCATATCGACATGAGCTGCCGGATCATGGGTCAGTAATTCGGTCGCACCCATTATACCAGCTAACATGTTATTAAAATCATGGGCAACGCCACCTGCCAATTGTCCCAATGATTCTAATTTTTGGCCTTGGCGAAGTTGTCGCTCCATGACGTTTCGTGTGGTGACGTCACGAATAACCGCCAACAAACGATTGGCACCGGGTAAATGAACCCGCGCTAAACCAACTTCAGCGTCAAAATGATTGCCTTGTCGACGGCACATGATCAAGGGTAAATGCTGGGTTTTTCCCTCGTTTGCCGCTTTTGCAAATTCATCCCATCGCTTTACTCCATCTTCTGAATTCATTTGCTCTACTTTAATTAATGCCACAGGAGCTAAGCCCAAAAGTCCTTGTTCATGAGCACCAAACAGATCTACCGCTCGTGGATTTGCTTCGGTAATAATACCATCCGTAATCACGATAACCGCATCTGCAGCACTATCGATAAGAGCGCGCGACAATTCTTCGCGTTCGCGCAAGGTCTCATTACTCTGACGTAACTCCGCTTCACGTTCAGCAATGATTTTTGCCATCGTGGTGAAATGGCGCGACAAATCACCAATTTCGTCTTGACGATGTTCATACAAGGTTGGCGTTTGTTTAGGATCAGCCGCCACCAGCGAGGTTGCGCTTGTTAACCGTAATAACGGTAACGAGACGCGCTGACGTAAAACCACAATTAACAAAATACCCTGGGCACCTAATACAAACATACCCACACCAAAAATCCACGCTGCCGTTGAACGTGCCGCCGCATCAATGTCATCACGCGAATAATAGGTGGCGATGGTCCAACCGGGGCCAGGTACGCGAGACACGGACAACCAGCCATGCGACACGGGATCATGAATAATCGAGCTGCTTTCAGGTGATACAGGAATTATCACTTGGGCACGGCGTAACACGGGATCATCTAATTGACCAACCTTTAATTTGCCGCCCGCTAATTGAATGGGTTTGAGCGCTCCAGTTGCCGCAAGAGCGTGTCCTAATTTATCATAGACGACGGTCTTGGTGACACCGGCTTCGTCGCCGACGCTGCGCTGCATGATTTCATGAATCGGTAATAATTGACTAATCGAAATGCGACCAATTCCAGAAACATCACGAGCAATACTCGCTGAAATAAGCCATCGATCCGACGCTGGTTCAATAAATGCATACGACCACATGAATTGATCGGCTTGCGTTAAATTCGCTTGTTCGGCCGGCAATAAAATCGGGTCACCCGGCAGCATCGCCGCAACTAATTCAACCTGCTCCGGCCCCCACGTTGCCATCCATTTTCCAGAGACGGCAATGGTCATATTGGCGGGATATTCGGCAAAGGTGTTGCCTAGTTCATCTAATAAATCTCGTGCACACGTTGCCGCGTCAACTTGCATTTGATCACGAGCCGCATCACCTATCACGATAGCAGCTAATGGTGGCGCACGGTCTAACGGTAATTGACGACGAGTGCCGTCCTCTTGTATGGGAATTACTTTATTGGTGGAGATTTTTGCTTGAAGACGGCGCTCCAACACCACCGCACATTGCCGAACTTGCCGTTCAACGCGATTAATAATAGCCTGTTCGCGTAAAGCTCGCTCCTCGGCACTTTGCGCTAAGCCATTCAATTGATCGTCGCGACTGCCTTGTGTGGTCATCCAATAACTGCCCACAATCGCCAGACTAATCACCAGGATCGTTCCGCCCATGAGCGGAACGAGCGACTGACCTAACAATCCTGATTGCCAAAATGGCGGTACCGGCATGGGCTTACTGATGCCAAGACTTACGCCATGCTCAAGAACCATTTTGGTCAATTGGCGAACTGACTGCACGTCTGTCTCTGTCGCAAAGCCCCTATTCACCCACGCGATTTCACTCGATGAGGAAAACCTTGTGTCCCTATCCACCGAATCATCGTAAACGCCAATGACGAATAAACTGACCATTAGTACTACAACACTGACACTGCCCAAATTGGGCCGCGTACAACTAGCCGCTAGCGAGATTGGTTTATGCGCCGTTGCCTTACCCGACTTCGACGACCACGATTTACGTCTAGGTGCTTGGGACCAGGCTGGTTTTCACATTCAAACCGGACGACGACCCATACTTACCCAG
>SYDV01000208.1 GCA_005801395.1 Planctomycetia bacterium
GACCATGATAGCCAGACACGCGCAAATCGCCAATTTGTATCGGAAGTCCACTTTCGGTTAATTGGACTGATATGACCCGCGTGGAGTCGGTCTGTAAAGCTAAGGCGGATAATTCAAGCATCACGTCGAGATTTTCATGATACGTCGTCACTTTTTCGCTCGGATTTTCCGCTTGCGGTTTTGGTGTTTTCACCCACGACCTTTGGCGTTCGATGCGTTTTTCAACTTCGCGAATGCCAGACAAATATTCATCTACACGTGCATGGTCTTCGCGCGCTAATTGTTTGGTCAAATCTTTCGCATCCGCCATAACTGCGTCCAACACACTTTTGCCACTCAGTAACGTTTGCTCCGCACGTGCTGGATTCGGGTCATTGATAAAAAGCTGCTTAAAAACTTTGCTCGCGTTGCCATTCAGCTGCAATGGCACCCCTTTATCATTCCAACTTAAGGTTTCTCGCGGAACAATATTAGTTGCGCCTAGTTGCAACGATTCAAAACGATTGGACATGCCTATGCGACTAGCAACGAATTGATCAATAGTGACGTCGTTTCGAATCACTTCAGCAGTACCAATTCGGACTGGATCGTACACACCAGATAAAAACGCGGACACCCCACGGTGACCACCTGAAACCCCTGGATGATCGTATTTTGAGAGGATGGAAAATTTTCCGCGAAATTCTTTCATCGGTTCAAACAGCGACGGTAGCGTAAATTTTTCGCCTTCTTCTTTCGGGATCCATCCCTCAGGATACATACCGAGATCAACACCAATACAGACCAACCGTTTTACAGAACCACTACCCTTAACATTGTCTGATTTCATCGGTGTCCAAGACTCTAGCCACGGCAGAGCGATACAGGCTCCGATGCCATGTAAAAATTGACGTCGACTATTATTTCTATGATGAATTGGATTATTTCGTGGTAGCGTCATGTTTGTGCCCTCTTTTGCCCGATGTACCCGAAACGTGGAAGTAACAGGGATAACGATACACTAAATTTACATTACATAATGTAGTCTTTCTCTACTCATTCTCTTTTTTAGTTTCATTGGCAATCCTAATTTAGTCTTCTCTCATGGTTTTGGGCTGAGGTCTTGCAACCCTTCGTCAATTTTCCGGCGTAAATACGTGAAATGACAATGCCTATCCTAGACGTTATTTGCCAATACATCGTTTCATGGTGATTTTGCGCTTTTGAGAGTGCCCAGCCAGGCGACTAATGGTCTTACTCTACCTATGCCATTCCACCGCAAGCTCATGCGATACCCCCTTTGCCCCGCTCAAAACCCTCACACACTCACAACCCAGATCGGTTAGTCGAAAGAGAGAGCTGTTATGGCAACCATCCTAACCCTCACTGCGAATCCCATGATCGATTATTTGACAACTGGGCGCATCGTCGCAGACAGCGTGAATCGTTTGGGGCATTTTACCCCGTTAGCTGGAGGTAAAGGACTCAACATGGGTCGCGTGTTGGCACGACACGGCCATCGAGTCATTGCCACTGGCTTTGCCGGGGGCACAGAAGGCGGCCTGCTCGCCGACCTCACCGCCGCAGACGGCATGGAACCTGCCTTTGTTACAACTGCAGCACGTACACGAATTGGATTTATTACCATTGATCCGGAACGCGGCGGTTGCACGTCAGTCTTAGAACACGGTTCACAAATAACCTCCGTAGAACTCGGCACCATGATGCAACAAATGCGCGCTATGGTGAGCAGTGCGGACTTGGTATTAATTGGTGGCTCAGTGCCGAATGAAACGTGCAACGGATTATATCGCCAAGTGCTGGATCTTTGCGCTCTAGAAAAAGTCACCTGTTGGGTCGATGCGTATGGCGCAGTTATGGATGAAGCATTAAATGGCGCCAATCCGCCAGCATTTGCTAAACCAAATAAAGAAGAATATGGCAAAGGTCGTCGCTGGCTTCCCTGCCGTGAATTACATTTAAGCGACGGCAGTAATGAATTAAAAATTCGCCATCCCGAAGGTCGCTTTCGCGTGAAGCCACCAAAAGTAAAAACCATTAACCCCGTTGGCAGCGGTGATTGTTATGTCGCGGCCTTGGCCCATGCTCGCTTATCTGGCATGACGCTCATCGATCAATTACGTTACGCATCTGCCGCCGGTGCGGCAAATGCGGCCCGAGTTGACATCGCACGCATTAGCCCAATAGATATTCGCGCCATTATCGACCAAGTCGAAGTCACCTCAGTCAAAGAATAATAACATGGTTCTGAAACCTTGCTTCCTGTCACAAATTCTCATCGATGATCAAGATAATCAGTTTGTCATATTTGTCGCCGAATGTGAAGGCATTCGCCGCATTCCCATTGTCATTGGTCCAATGGAAGCAATGGCCATTGATCGCGCGGTTAAAGGGCAAAAATTTTCCCGCCCCCTGACTCACGATTTATTTATTCAAGTGGTAAACGCCGTTGGCCTGCAATTTACCGAAGTACGCATTATCGATTTGAAGGAAGGCACCTTTTTTGCCCAAATCGTCATGGGCAACCGCAGCGGCGAGGAAGATAAAACTGTCACGGTCGATTGCCGTCCGTCTGACGCGTTAGCTCTGATGGTCCGCCTGCCTGATACGCCGCTGATGGTCGCAGATCATGTGTTGGATGAAGCGGGGAATGCGTAGGGGACTATACTGGCGTCCGAGGTCCGATCGCCTTCGGCTTGTCCGAGGTCCGAAGTCCGGCATTTCAGTGATCAGCACTAAAGAATTGGCCCCAGCCTTTGTGCAGCCAGAGCCAACACTTCCGTAGGTCGTTCAAAATCGATCACGCCAGACTTCCGACCTCGGACAAGCCGAAGGCAATCCGACCATAGCGAACCCCCAATTTATCAGCTAAGGTCTCCTAGTCCCCCTACAAGTAGAGGCGAGATGACCGATACCGATCCACACCTATCAACGCCACTCGATCCAACAAGCTCAGATGGCGCAGATTTATCGCAAACTGAGGCGCTGTCGGTCTTGGCCGTACAACAACTTTTTATAAAGCACGCCAATCATCTACGCGGGTTGATCAGCGGTCTATTTCCAGAATTCGATATGGCTGACGATGTACTACAGGAAGTTTTTTTAGTCGTCACTGAAAAAGCTGCCACCTATCGTCCTGAATATGATTTTCGCGGTTGGGCCTACGGCATCGCTAAACGCAAAGCCTTAGAACATGGTCGTCGTTATCACCGCAAGCACGTTGGCGTCTTATCCCCAGAAACAATTGAACTGCTATGCGAAGCAAAACCGGAAGACGAACCATTGTACGCGGGGGACGATCACAAACATTTAGCGCTTTGTTTGGAAAAACTTTCACCACGCGTGCGTGAAATGATTACGCTACGTTATCAAGATAATATTACCCCAGGTTTAATTGCAGAAAAACTCGCATGGACCAGTGATGCGGTATATGTCGCCTTGTCCCGCGCACGGAGTTTACTGCGCCGGTGTTTGGATGCGAATATCATAAGCAATGGTGGCCAATAATGGAACTCGAACTGTTTGAACAATTAGTTAATCGCCATCTGGACGGTGGTTTATCCGCCGAGCAACAACGTGAATTAGAAGATGCGCTACATCAACATGTTCATTTACGAACCGTCTTTTGGGACATAACCAAAACACATAATCAATTGCGAACTTTTACCCAAGAGTCGCAAGGATTAAGCGAACCAGCATTAAAAGCTGAAATCAATTCCTTTGATTCATCAGCAAATGTAAAAGAAAATGAAAAGCCACCGCTGCGC
>SYDV01000209.1 GCA_005801395.1 Planctomycetia bacterium
CGCATGTAGCCCCCCCTAACATTACCCTCCAGCCACAAAACGAATCATTGGCAAACGGATTATCGACAACGCTCACGGTCAATGCCACAGGAGGAGAACTTAGCTATCAATGGTATGAAGGCACAAGCGGTATCACAACAAATCCTAAATCAGGAGAAAATTCAACCTCCTATACAACGCCCTCGTTAACGGTCTCCGGAAATTACTGGGTACGGGTTAGCAATATTGCAGGAGTTATCGATAGCAACACTGCCATAATTACCGTCGCCCCACCGCCCGCCGCACCAGCCGAAAAAAAGAAATGTGGATTAGGTTCATTCTTCGGTTTTAACGCGGCCTTATTGCTCTTTCTACGGCTCTGTTTTAGTCGAAATTATTTCACAAGATCATATCCAATCGCCCAATTAAATTCTATTCCAAGACATCACACTAGGTCACGCTAAGTCAAATATGCTTCATTCGCCATAAGTCCCCGCACCAGTTCAGGCTGAAATAAAAACGACTCCCTCCTTAATGCTCCGCACAACTCTTAGGCTAAACACATTACGAGATGTAGATTGAGAACGCACCTTATTGATACGCTTATTTAAGGTAAAGTCATTCCCAAATAGCAAACGCTAAACGAAATAACAACGCGCAATCTCAGGTGGCCTATCTTAGCGCACCGAGACAGCTAGAATAAAAATTAATCCAACAGCATAAAATAAAACGTTGTCCGCTTAGATGAATTTGTCGGATCCGAGGACTCTCGGTTGACGGTCATGTTACTAAACGATTTAGGAACACCCGGCTTTATCAGTAGCGAAGTTGAGAATCGCATTTTATTGAATTCCGGCATACCAATTTGCGCCTCGTTAATAAATTGTGCGGCATGCACTTCATGTTCTGGATGGTTTACGAATGGCACTCGCTTTACGATTTCATTTTTACTCAGATCTAGCGAAACGCTGTAATATTCTCCGCTCTTTAAAACCTTACCCTTCGCTAGAAGGCCGACTTTGTCTTGGTGAGTCTTGAATGAATAATCTCCGGCTCCGTTTGGTTGAAAATAATAAATCGCTTTAGTTTGGTCTAGATTGAATTCTCCATCAACCACAGGCACCTTCCCAAGGCGTTCTACGACGCAATCATCCTTGGCCAATAATACATGTAAGACGAGCGCTACATCAGTCCCCTGGTTCGTTGCACCAGGCATTAAAGCATCAGCCGAAAAGATACCGGCTGGCATTTCAACGCGATAAAAGACCACGTGTTTAATTTCATCCAATGCGAAGCCAACGCTGGTGCAACACCACAGTATCAAGAGAGTTAAGCCACTAGACGTCCTATTTGAAAAAGAAATTTGTTTGATTCGTTTCATGATGACATCCTTGAGTGAAAGACGACTACGCCTACCCGCCATGCCATGGCGACTCTACCCACATCACCATACGTACAAGTGAACCAAAGCTGACTGCGAATAAAAAGGACCAAAGTCCATACATCACTCGATGGCCATGAAAACTACCGCGATCACTAAGTGCAGGCAAAATCGAATGGCTTGTATCTTTCATATTTGTAATTGTGTCCTGCGCAGTGTTAATCGTACCCTTTCTAGACTGATCTGTCGGAATATTCATCGTTGATTCTCTGCCCATTGTATCACAACTAACGCTCCTAAATCGACCAAGGATCAAAGAAATTGATATGAAATTATCCACGCATTATCGTTCAATCACGGCTTGTGTCAGTTTTACCTTGGTTGCCCTGATCTGCATTGCAGCAGACCAAAAGGATGAAACGAAAAAAACTGTACCTCAAATTCCTCCAGACGCGCTCTCGTCACCGATAGCGAAACGTTGGGACCTGGTCGAGCAAAAGATTCACCGAGATTTCCCCGTGCTTGCTTTGGACGCCAACGGTGTGCCATGGGTGGCCTATATTGAGCATGACGGCAAATCCGATGTCCTTAAACTTGCACGCAAGGCTGGCGCTGGCTTGGAAACTTTAGCGGCTATTTCCACCCCTGGCATCGTTCATCAACCGGCTGTGGCTGTGGCTCATGACGGTTCGGTCTGGTGTTTTTGGGGCCAGGTCGATACGCGAGATATTGTCACCCTACGCGCAAGACGTTACCTCAATGGCACGCTTGAAGCCGAAACGGTGTTAGCGAGTTCGGACGCGAGCGACACCTTTGCCGATGCTGGCACCGATCACGCCGGACGCGTGTGGGTCACGTGGCAATCATTACGACGAGGACAGGGAGATATATTTACTCGCTGGCTCGAACCGAAAACTCAACAATGGTCAAAGGAAATCTCGATTAGTAAACCGGAAGGTGGTAATTGGGAACCGCGTCTTGCTTTCACCGCACAAGATGGCGCATGGATCGTGTTTGATTCATCGCGCGGTGGGGAATTTAATATATACCTCGCGCAGGTTGGCCTCGAAGGGACTGTTAAAGAACTTAAAATCACCGACACGCCCGAATATGAAGCGCGAGCTAGTATTACGGCTGCCAAAGACGGAAAGTCATTATGGATTTCTGGTGAACGCGGACGGCGGGGTTGGGGCCTGGATATGCGCGGGCATGAAGGTGAAGACAGTCTCAATGGACAAAAGCGCCTGATCTTTGGCAACTTCGATATTGCGACGAATAAATTTTCTGAAATTGCCGTTCCGATGAATGGAAAGCTTGCGCCGCGCGCAGAGCCGAGTCCACGTTTGCCTGCTTTCCCTAAAGTTAAAATCGCTCCGCGCTCCGGAATGGAAGTTAATTTGCCAGCGTTGGCAACCGATGCCGGTGGAAATCCGTGGTTGGCTTGGCGTTATTATTTTGAGAATCGTTGGTTAATCGCTGTCACGCGATTCGTCGCCGCCACTGGCGTCTGGTCACTGCCCAAAGAAATTCCAGACAGCTCGTTCGGTCAAGACCGCCATGCAGCGTTGGCTCGATCTGGCAACACCATGCTATTATGTTGGCCGAGTGATTTGCGTGATTCCAAAAAAGTATTAACTGCTGGAGTGTATCTCGCGGAATTGGCAACGGAATTTTCACCGCTGAGCGAACCCATTAGCAAAATCGCACTGCTGCCCGAACGCGAACCGTATTTGAATACAACAACACCCGAGCGTCCGCGCACCGAACACGATGTGTGGCGCGTCGGGGATAAACAGTACACGCTACTGTGGGGTGATTTACATCGACATACGGATTTTTCCAATTGCCGCACCGGACAAGATGGCTGCATCGTCGAGCATTTTCGCTATGCTACAGATATGGCCGCACTGGATTTTCTCGGGACCAGCGATCATACTGATATTGTCAAGAAATATGATCCCTATGAATGGTGGCAAACTTCGCGTTTAGTCGACGTATTTTATATCCCTAAAAAATTCATTTCCCTGTATGCCTACGAAAGAGAACAGGTATTTCCTTGGGGGCATCGCAATATTGTTTTTGCCCAACGTGGAGGCCCTATTGTCTATGTTAAACGCAAGGCTTACCAAGAATCCCAATGGAACGACGCTTTACCAGTGAAAGACGGCGAAGCAGAAATAACTCCGATGGAGTTATGGGATGTTCTAAAACGTTATGGCCACCCCGTCGCTGCGATTAGCCACACGGGCGCCACGGGCATGGGCACGGACTGGGATAAATATGAACAGATCGATAATAGTATTGAAAACGTCGTTGAAATATTTCAAGGCGCCCGCGTCAGTTACGAGGGTCTTGGCGCGCCACAGCCAACAGTCGGATTGCGCGTGGGCGAGCCCTACACTCCGTCAAACAAAGCGAAGGATGATTTCGTTAAACCACCTGGACCAATCACAGATTTCGGCGCCAAGTTTAATAATGGTGTTTATCAACGCGCGCTGGCCGATGGGCACAAACTTGGCGTATTCGCCAGCAGCGACCACGTATCGCAGCATACGTCGTTTGGCGGCGTCTATGTCGAAAAGGTGACGCGCGAAGGAATTATTGACGCCTTTAAAGCACGCCGAACTATTGCCGCAACCGATAAAATATTTGTTCATCTTACTTGTAATGGCCAGCCGCTCGGATCTATAATCACCACCACCGGCACCCCAACATTAACCCTATCCATTAATGGCACCGCCGCACTCAAACGCGTCACCATCGTGCGCAACGAACAAAATTACCACGTGTTCGAGCCGGGTCAGAAAACCTTTGCGGACACGTTTACCGATACCGCGCCAATCGTTGGAGAAAACCGCTATTATTTACGTGTCGAACAGGCAGATGGTAACATGGCCTGGTCATCACCCGTGTGGGTGACGGTGACGAAGTAAATCATCACTATCAATTCTGATTCGATCATTTCTTTACGGATTTAATTTCTAGGGGTGTCGTTATAAAAAAATCATTATCCATCTCACTCAGCACAATCACCTCACTTCTTTTTCTGATGCTCAACGCAGCGGCTGCTGAACGTCCTAATTTTTTAATAATGATTGCTGACGATCTCAACGGTCGTGATTTAGGATGTCGGGGAAATCCTGACGTTAAGACGCCAAACCTCGACCAATTTGCAGCCGAAGGCGTGACCTTTACTCGTATGTATAATCCCGCGGCAACTTGTTCACCAACACGGCATGCGCTTTACACGGGACTATTTAATATTCGCAGTGGAGCATTTCCTAACCACACCCGCGTCTATGATGGAACCAAAAGTATTTTCACCCATCTCAAAGAGATGGGTTATCGCGTTGCGATTCAGGGTAAGACGCATGTGGGTCCGGATGCTTCGTTTCCGTGGGAATATCTTGGCAAGGACGTTACCGATTGGGAAAAAACGACTTCGTTCATCAATCGTGATCCGACGCAACCCTGGTTGTTGGTATGGGCTTCGAATGATCCCCATGGGCCATGGACCAAAGGTCCCCAAGATCTTTATGATCCCGCCAAGATTACCGTGCCCCCCTATCTGCATGATAATGCAGTAACGCGCAAAGATCTTTGCGCCTATTATGCGGAAATTACCAATCTTGATAATGACATCGGCACGCTGCTTGGTTTACTCAAAACGTCCAAACAAGAATCCAATACCGCCGCGCTTTTTGTCAGCGAACAGGGCAGTTCATTTCCCTTCGGTGGTAAGTGGACGATGTACGATAACGGCGTGCATGCAGCGTCATTTATGCGTTACCCAGGAGTAATCGCCCCGAAAACCTCTAATGATGCGCTCCTGCAATATGTTGATGTCGCTCCAACTTTTATAGGCCTTGCTGGTGGTGATGCCAAAAGCATTGACACTGGATGTCCTAATATTTCCGGACCTCCTGGTTTTGATGGTCACAGTTTTGCGAATCTATTGCGCGGTGACCAAACGCCTATCCGCGAATACGCTTTTGCCCAACATACCACGCTGGGAGTTAAAGGTGCTTTGGAAGCTTACCCTTCGCGCCTGGTCCTGGATGGGCGCTATCGCTTGGTCAGAAACTTTGTGCCGGAAAATACCTTTACCATCGGCGGTATTCACAAGGGGGAACTCTATGAATCTTGGAAAAATGACGCTGCTAAAGATCCGGAATTTGCTGCTCGTTTTGCGTTACTTACCCACCGTCCTGGGATCGAATTATTTGATCTTGAGAATGATCCCTTTGAACAACGCAACCTCGCAGGCAATCCCGAATTTGCACCCATCCAAAAGCGTTTATTGGAACAACTTGATATCTGGATGAAACAACAAGGTGACAAAGGTTTAGAAACGGAAAAACTAGCATCGACGCGCCAAGGAAAATCGGATGAAGGCGACGGCGAGGAAAAGAAGAAGGAAAAGAAGGATAAATAAAGGATTTCCCTCAATCTTCATGACTGAGTTCGGAACTTATTATTTCTCAAGCAATTGGTATCCCGCCGTTATTGGCGTAACCACCGAAATAAACCGTAATGGTTGATCTGAATTATTGATCACCCCATGAACCTGCCGTGCTAAAGCGACCACCACGTCACCAGTTTTAATGTCTTGGGTCGAACCCATCTCATCGATGATATATGATCCTGATCCAAAAAGAATCGTCCAGGTATCCTGACCATGCGGATGAATGTGAGCGGCGATACGTTGTCCGACACCGACATGCCAGGCAATAATAACACAATCTGGCGATTCCAAAATAATGGTTCTCAGCGGATCATTTGCTGCCGGTATAAAATAGTCGTGACTGTGAAAACAACGTTGGGTAGTCATAGAAAACGTTTAGTGGCTCGATAGTCATCGGCTAGAGCTGCGCCAATCAACAACGACTTCCATCACTAGCTTATAGAAATTTCCGCGCCTGCTGCGTGATCACCCCTTGAGCATCTACCTCGATCCAGTAACCATGACCGGCGGGCCAATCGCCGACTAACAGCATATCGACTCCGCCAATGGTTCGGCGCCAACTGTCATGGATGTGACCGGCAATTAAGGTGTCGCAGCCACGGGCCGCAGCCTGTACTTTGCGACGGTCAATAAATACAGCGGGACGTGAGCCGTGGGCGCGCTCATAACGTCGACGTTGTTTACTGCGGCTGCGGGAGCGCAGATAGCGGGCAACGGCGTCTTGGACAAACCCAGGAAACGTTGGATACCAACCGCGCCACCAGAACGAACGCATGATGGCGGCAAAAAGTCGGTAGCCGGGATCATAACATAAACGATCGCCATGAACGATGCGTAGGCGCCGTTTATGGATGGTCATATCTAATTTCGGCCAATGCAGGCGACACGCGCTACGGATTTCTAACAAACGTCCGGCGGCGAATTCGCGATTACCTAAGACGAGGTCGAGTTGCCACCCTGCCGATTTTAGGGCACGTAAACGCTGTAATACTGGCTCGTGCATCGCCGCCATGGTGTTGGTCTCTAACCAATATTCGAACAAATCGCCCAGGATTACCAAGCGTGCCGGACGCTGTCCCAGCAATGTATCAAGAAAAAGCGGAAAACCGGAATCCGCGCCATCCAAATGCACATCGCCAACAATATACAAACGCACTGGTCCTGGGGCGTTATTCGGCACCGATTGGTGCGAAAGTGCTGAGCCTGAACAGGACGTCTGAGAAAAATGCGGTGAGGATGCAGTCATGCGCTGTGGCATGCTAAGCACTTAGGCCACAGCACCACAAGCATTGGCCAGGGCGGCCCACCACGCATGCTCTGATCCACATGCGCTTCGCTTTACAGTTGGCTTATGACGGAACGGACTTTGCCGGTTGGTGGCGCCAACCGGGCGCACGGACCGTGGCTGAATGCATAGACATCGCGTGTGCTCGTTTTGGTGAACCGAACGCACGCGTCGTTGGCGTCTCGCGTACTGATGCCGGTGTGCATGCGCGCAACCAAATTGCCCATATCGATACGGAACGTCATTATAGCGCCAGTCGCTTGCTTGGTATTTTAGCCACTCATTTACCCAGTGATTTGTCGTGTTACGCCGTTGCTGAAGTCAGTTCTGATTGGCACGCCTGTTATCAAGCCCAACATAAAACTTATCGCTATACCATTGCTAACGGTGAAGTACCGGATCCGTTCATGGCGCGTTTTGCCTGGCGGCCGCCCTATCGGTTGGGTTTGCCTAAATTAATTACCGCAAGCATCGGTATTGCTGGAAAACGTGATTGGATTGGTTTTATTAAACGCGGTGAAACTCGCCAAAGCGATGGTGATCTCATTCGTGATATTCATCGCGTCGCTTGGAGTGCACACGGTGATTTATTGCACTGCGAAGTAACCGGCGCTGGATTTACCTATCGTTTAGTTCGTAGTTTAGTTGGCGCGATGGTGGCAGTAGCGCATGGCACTTGCCGCGCTCAGGATTTAACCGACGCATTGGCAGGAAAAAACACCTCAGCCAGCGCACAGCAAGCGCCCGCCTGCGGGCTGTGTTTACTGGCAGTGCGCTATGACCCAGAACCAACCTGGGTATTTTCACCCAGTCGCAATATTCCACTTAACCAAGATCTCATCTAACTATTATTAATTCACCCTCGCCGGTAGCTCAGGGAATTATTATTCAACGACTACTCAATTTTAATAAATGACACTTAAATCACCAATTACCGTAGCCGCAGGTGCAGGATCGGTGTCGATGAATTGATCTGAAGAAGGTTAAAGAGAAGGATCCCCTTAATGAGCTTATTTCGCGCCTGTTGGCCGAGAACCCAATTATCGCTTATCGCCCAATGGCTCGCACTTGCTCTGGGCCGTTCATCACTCCTGGTGGATCGTCGGCGCGCATATCTTCATCAGGATCTAAACTACTCTTCACGCTTTCTGGTTCAAAACCGTGTTCTTTTAATGCCAGTTCTGTACTGCGGGCGCTCAACGCTTCTCCAAGAATGGCCACTCCGCGATCACCGCGAACAAAACGTACGCGACGACATTTGGCTAACGTGGCCACTGCCAACATAAACCGCAGTTTGGCAGCTTTATCTAATGGTCTGGGAAAATCGACATCTACACGCATCATAGATAGGCAACCTAGACTACCGTGACGTAACAGGAAGCGTTAGATTCGCGACCCCCTCTGACGACTCGATCGGTCATCAAGGAAAGCGACTGAGTAGTGAGCGTGAAAGAAAGCGTTAGCTATCCCGGTGGTCACAGGCTTCACATGCTACCCATCGGCTTTTCTGCTCCGCGTGGACAGTGCTACACCCCCCAATGAAGCGAATCAGGGCACTTGCCTTGCGTGCTGGTGCCAACGATGTTGCTCCGCCTTGGAGATCGCGATGATTTTGCGACTGCAGCACCAGCGCCCTGACGGTGAAGTTGACTCGTACTACCTGAAACCAGGCCGTCGCTACCACATCGGTCGCGGTTCGGGGTGCGAAATTCGTATTCTAGATCTGAAGTTATCGCGCAAACATTGTGCGCTGGAATTTTCAGCCGATCGCTGGCAAGTCGTAGATTTATTAAGTACCAACGGTTGCACCCTTAATGGCGAACAAATCGTCGGCACGGTCGCCATTGACAAAGGTGCCGTCATCGCTGCCGGGTCAACGTCAGTGACAGTTGATGATATTTTTAACGCTGAAATGTCGCCCGTTCAGAACAATAATACCAGCATCAATGAATCAGCTGGTGAAGCAGATACCGAAGCGGTTACACCCGACTCAACGGAATCCGAAGATGATAGTGCTCATCTTGAACAAATGTCCCTACCGGATGGTCCCGGCGATCAAGCCGCTAAGAATGAAGCACAGCGTCGCACAGGGAAAGAATGGGAACCTGAACCAGGTTCTGATGCGCTGACAAAAACAGATGCGCTCGTACCACATCCCGGCCTCAAGGTGAAAACCACCGCGCCTCGTAAAGAAGAACCTGCTCGCCCAACAGCCGTATTTCGCGCAGCAGATCTCAATATCAATCATGATAATGAAGCCACGAAATTGCATACGCCTGCTCAAGCAGCCCCGAGCGCTTCCGTTACGCCAACGGCTCCTACCACGACGCCCACAAGTGATTCGATCGAACGTACATTTTTTATTACCGTGCTTGGTCGTCGCGTTGGGCCTTTGACGCGTGCTGTCGCGCGAGATCTAAAAGCCCGCGAATTGAAAGGCACCCTGACCATCGCAGATATAGAGCAATATCCACTCGGCTGAACTCATTTACCGTAGAGCGTGACTTTGTTTGCTTCTTTGCTATTGCCCAGTCAATCAGCTAAGCTCCCATTTCTCCCTCTAGCCTCATGCCGCTTTGGGCGCACCATATCCGCGCTGTAATGATTCCTCTCCACCGTATCGCACGATGTCTACCATTAGTTGGCTTGCTGGCGCAGCTTACAGCAGCCGAATCGTCGATTCTGCCATCACTCACCAAGTCCGACGAAATAGTTACACCGCGCATTGAAGCCCCATCCCCTGAATTAGCCAAAGATGGTTCAATGGTCGCCCCACGCGGATTCGTCGTACGATTAGGTGATCGCGTCCTGATTGGTGACGCGTTGCGTTATCATCAAAAAAATGATGAACTCTATGCCAGCGGTAAAGTCGTCATGGTGATGGGTGGAATTCGGTTACATGCAGATCGTTTGGGTTTGCACCCGAATGCGCAAAGCGGCGATGCCTGGAATGTTGAAGCTTTTATCGAACACGCTGGGCGACGCATCACCATATCTGCCGAGCGAGTGCATTTAGATCGCACCATGTTGCGCTTCGAAGGCGTTAAAGCCATTGCAGGTCATGGTGGCATCGCGGGGATTGGGGCCGGATCGGCGCGCGTTTATTTACGTGAAACCCCAGCAAAAGATCGCGCTGGTTTTGAAAAACAAGTCAGTGGAATCGAAGTGGTTAATGCCACCATACGCGCGGCCGACATTCCCGTCTTTTGGTTGCCGTATATGTATCGCGACTTCGTCTACGATTATCCGTGGACACGTTACGAAGGCGGCAAACAACGACGCCTGGGTTATTATATGCGTGCCTGGGTTGGCACCAGTTTTCGTGAGATATGGGATTGGCATCCACGTATTGAATTGCGTGGGGATGCTTATTCACGTACCGGCGAAACGTGGGGTGCAAAAGGCAAATGGGAAAGCTCCTATGGTCATGGACAGGCATCTTATTATACTAGTCCCAATGAAATCGTCATGGGTGGTAGCGACGAACTACAAAATGTCACCACACGCGAAGCGAGCGTCGTTGATTTAGAACAACAATTACATGGCCTTGGTGGAGCGATCTATGCTCGCTGGGTATCTTTACCGGACGCCGATCCGCCTATGCCAGGGGAAACAGCACGTCCATGGGACGATCGCTTTCGCGCGGATTATTTACGTGATGATTTAGAGCATCGTCCATTCGCACGTCGAGGTGTCACCGGCACCTGGGGAACATCGCTCGGTACCATTACCATCGATACCGAACAACGGGCGAATAC
>SYDV01000210.1 GCA_005801395.1 Planctomycetia bacterium
CGTCGGAGTCATCTACTTCTCATGATGGCCTGAATTTTTTCGTCGGCGGATAAATTATTATCCACCATTCGCACGATGATCTTTATTAGATGGTGTCCTGCTTTATCGTCAAAATTGACGGCATTATCACCAAGTCGAAGCTTACTAAGCAACAAACTGACATCCTGAATAGGGTCATTGCCAGTTAGAGAATCATTGTCGATAACTTTAAAAATGACTTCGTCAGCATTTATGATCTTACTATCGTATTTAACTTTTGGTAATTTGATGGCCTGATCAACGGAAACCTGACCGCTTAGAATGGAATCTTTCAGAGATAGTCCCACTGGGATCCAGTCTGCGATCAGCGAATCATCCATCGTTTCACTTTGATAAACCTGATTTCCCTTCCACCATACTTGATAGAAAACGTCGGGGGCACTATTGCCAATATCCCAGGGTTTACCGTTCACCTTTTGCGGCTGAACCTCTACTGATTTAAGGTAGATGAGATATTCATTCCCGTCGACAAGATTCCCCACCGCTGATCCGCCTTCAGTGTCCTTTTCTATCGCTTCACTGTTATCGGCTTTAGTGAAATAATAAAATAAACTAATCGCAGACGCAATGAGGCAAACTAACATGATCACATAAGAGACATAGGAAAATTTATTACCGCTGCTTACCGTTTCGTTTTTCGCCGGTCCTTTTTCCTCAGATCCTTTTTCCGCTGTTATACTCGCTGGCACCTTTGTCTGATCTTCCGTCGTCTTGCTTGATTCAGGCATACTTAGTTTCCTGTTATTCGTTTGTCGCGTACCTACGTATTATGCATACAAAGCTTCAGTGTTTTCTCATTATTTAATTGGCTGATTACTAGCTCTGGTCGCCGCTTTAGGTTTTTCGCCGGCCAAACGCACAGGAGGTAAAACTAATGGCATGGGCAACGCACCAAGTGCTGCCGTTATTGCGGGAGCATCACTCATGCGTTCAAGTTTGCCGTAAGGGATATCTTTTTCTTCGCTGAGTGCGACGAAGGCCGTACGTTCGCGTAAACCTTGATAAACCATTTCGACATTATCTAGGCGCATACGATGCGTAGATTCTTCAAATACGGCTTTGTCCGCGCGACCGATAAAAACATCGCCTTGGTAAAGACCAAGAAACCTAACCGGTCCATCAACGGGTTGGTCCTTAAGGGCGCTAAGCACGACTTCTTCAGCGGCATCACGTTGGTAATGGGCGCGTGGCGCACTGACATAGACCACGCTACCCTGTCCAGGGAGTCGCATTAATACGGTAATAAATTCCAATTCTTCAAATACCGACCCTTGTTGTTTGACCCGCTCAGCCTGCAAATACGCGGGCAACCCACCTTGTTCATCCCACCAATGCACCACCACCAATCCCTGCGCACCGGGAGGCGGTAAGGTTTCTTTGTCACCACAGCCAGCAACCACGCAGGCAACCAGGCCGAGCCACAACGCCACCTTTCGGCGGCTCAATTCTGCTTTTCGTCCGGGCATGATGCCAACGCTATGTTGAGAGACCGGTTTCACCATCCTACTTTAGGAGGTCGCCGACCGATTTTGGTCTTCTTGTTTCCATTCCATGAGTCGCCGCCTTGACCAAGATTACACCTCCGACAGACTCCCCTCCTCCAGTAAGCGCCCGTGCGGACCTAGCCCGCATGTATCAGGCTTGCCATCACAAGCGCGTTAACAAGCGCACCAGCGCCCTATCCAAGGAGTGGCCGTGAGCGACATTCGCAATAAAGTTATCGATATTATAGCCGACCGTTTGAGCCGCGATAAAGCCACCATAACTGAAGCGAGCAATATTGTTGCTGATCTCGGTGCAGACAGTCTCGATATCGCTGAAATCATGATGGACTTGGAAGATGCTTTCGGCGTTAAGCTGGAAGAAGACCAAGACCTCAAGACCATTGGCGACGTGATTAAATACCTCGAGGGCAAAGTCGCTAAGTGAGTTATCACCCTGCGACGACATCTACTATGACCAATCGACGAGTGGTCGTCACCGGCATGGGCGTGTTGGCCTGTAATGGCAACAACACGACTCAATTCTGGGACGCATTGAAAGCGGGCCGTCACGGCATCGCTAACTTTACAGCTATAGATAGCACCAAGCATAAAACCCGCTTTGGCGGTGAAGTACGCTTGGATAATGTTGCATTGGTCATCGGTGATCCCAAACAAGCTAAACGTAAAGATCGTTTCGTCTTGTTGGCGCTTCATGCAGCGCACGAAGCCATGGAGCAAAGCGGTTTAGATTTCAAAAATTGGGCAAATCCATTTCGTGTTGGTTGCGTTGTTGGATCCGGCATTGGTGGCCTAAAAACCATTGAAGAAGAATGCGCAACCATGGCCGCTCGCGGTCCATCACGCGTAAGTCCTATGTTTGTTCCCAAAATGATCGTCGACAGCGCTGCTGGCGATATTTCGATCGTTTATGGCGCTAAAGGTCCAAATTATTCAATCACCACAGCGTGCGCGACTGGTTCGCACTGTCTGGGCGCAGCATTCCATCATATTCGTCACGGTCTTTGCGACGTGATGATTACAGGTGGTGCGGAAGCGCCCATTACTGATCTGGGCGTCGCTGGCTTTAATGCAATTACCGCGTTATCCACCCGCAACAGCAGTCCGGAAACGGCTAGCCGTCCATTTGATAAAGATCGCGATGGCTTTGTTATCGGTGAAGGTGCTGGAATACTCGTTTTAGAAGAATTAGAACACGCTAAAAAACGTGGTGCCGTTATTTATGGTGAAGTCGTTGGTTACGGCTGCACGGGTGATGCGTACCATGAAACCGCACCGGATCCAACCGGCGCAGGTGGCGTGGGCTGTATGCAGATGGCCTTGGCGGATGCCAAACTCTCACCAGAACAAATTGGTTACATCAACGCCCACGGAACGTCGACCAAATACAACGACGCAGGCGAAACCTTGGTCATCAAAACGGTCTTTGGCGCACACGCAAAAAAGCTCCCCGTTTCCAGCACCAAGTCGATGACTGGTCACACGTTAGGTGCGGCTGGCGGCATCGAAGCCATTGCTTCGTTGCTCGCGCTGCGCGACGGAATTTTACCTCCCACGATCAACTACGCGACGCCAGATCCCGACTGCGATTTGGATTACGTGCCCAATGTCGCGCGCAAACAGCAGGCTGAATATGCGCTGTCGAACAATCTTGGCTTTGGCGGCCACAATGCTTCGGTGATCTTCCGCCGCTTTACCGGCTAATTACCCCGGTTTTGGCTAAGTTTAGCAAAACCGGACTAACAGTTGCCCAAGGCAATTGAATCACCACACTGCTACGCCCTCAGGTAAGGATCGGCATGACCACGGTGACTTCCATAGACAAAAAGCGTATTCGTGACGAAGTAATCGAAATCCTGTGCAATAAATTGCACAATTTACCTCACCCAGGTGATGACGACGAATTCGATTACGAACACCAAGCGCTGGTGCCCGACATCACTAAAGATCCATTAGACATTGCTGAAGTGTCGATGGATTTAGAAGATGCCTTCGGTGTTAATTTCGACGAAGCTCTGCCTGGTGAAGCAGGTTTAGAAACCATCGGTAAGGTTGTCGAGTATTTAAACGCGCGCATTAACGTCGCGCGCAAAGAAGTTAAAGCCAAATAATTACTCTCATTAA
>SYDV01000211.1 GCA_005801395.1 Planctomycetia bacterium
AACCTTAGGTACGGTCACCGATATCCGCTCGCAAGTTTCAAGCTCGTTTCAAGATACGTTGGCACATCGCTTATCGCATGAAACATCGCGTAGCGGTGGATTTACCGCGCGACTCCTTGGTCGCCTCGGTTTCCGCGCGCCAACCTTACACCCAGTTGAAGCGCCGCCTGCACCAGTGAAATTGCGCATTGCTTTGTGGCTACTAATCGCTGCTTGTCTCGGAGCCATTCTCACCGGTGGCATCGCGCTCATCTGGACACAAACCCATCGTGCGCGCGCCACGGTAACTGGTTTACATGGCTCTGCGGCAATTGGCGGACAGGCACTAACTCCTGGCGCTGAAGTTGATCACCGCAGCTTAGTCGTCAAAGCCGGTGGCATATTAACTCTGGCATGGGACGACGGCTCCATCGCCACCATTACCAATGGCGATCATGATTCGGAAGCCGTTGCAACCGTTCGATCCAATGGTTTAGCCTTATTACGTGGTCAAGCTGCCATTCACGGTCGCAATGGATTTACGATCACGCTGCCCGATCGAACGGGGCAAATAACCCAGGATGATACGCAATTTGCCGCTGAGGTTTTATCGCAACGTAGCTTTATTGGCGTCTTACGCGGTTCCCTGCTCGATGACAAACATAAAAAATTACTACAACAACATGACGGTTCCGGTCCCCTCAAGCCATTTCGCTGGCAATGGTCATGGGATGAAAACAGTGGCACTTTGGCATCCGGCAACGATAGCCCAAGCGATTGGCTCTATACCGGCGTAATTGCCTGGAGTGATTTAAATGACGTCGTGCGTTTTACCTGCACCACGACACCGATGATTGAAATAAAAACCATTCCAGGACAACTAATGGTATCCGTCGATGGAAAAGAACATCAGCGTCTAATTTTAGCCGGCTCACCATTACTCGCGACGTCGCTTACCTTACGGCAGCAAGATCACAGCACACTTATCGTCGCGGTTGGCGAATTAGCCCTCACTATCCCGCTCAACACGTCGATTACGGGCTATCATATCGATATCATGGGCAAAGCGCGGGTGCAGACGACTTCATTCTATCCGCTACCAACTCCCATTAAAAAATAATTCGCGATTAATAAAATAACCAGGCGTTATTGTCACTTAATGTTTATCTAAGGGAATGGAAATAATCATGGCCGTCCCTTGCCCAATGGTAGACTGAACGGTTATACTGGCATGTAACTCATCGCGTAAGCGCTGAACAATCAAATTGATTCCGACATAGCGAACACCACTTTCACTACCATCACCATCATCATGAACCACGGTAAATACCAATTCCTTTGCATTTTGATCACTTAAGGCAGCCGCCTGCTCATCGGTTAGTAAATTTTGCTCTACTGCTTTCCGACGCATAGTCTGAGGGTTTATTCCATGACCATCATCGACCAAAGTAATAACTATTTTATCTGCTAAACGTTCGCAGCTGAGGGTCAAAGCTAATTGATCTAACTTTTTAGCTTGTTGTCGTTCATCTGGCGAATCCATGCCTTGGTCTAAAGCAAACCGAAATAAATGTGGCAACACCGGTAAAAGAATATCGATGATGTACTGTTCGATGCGAACTTCTTCACCAAGAACCGTAAAGCGCACATCTAATTCGCGTCGCCTTGCCATGAGTGGGACGGAACGGATAAGAGACGCTAATCCCACCCTGGTTACCACTAAGGTGTTGCCGGCGACTTTACTCAGTAAGGTGCGCTTTCGAATACGTATTTCTTCCGGCGTATTATGCGGGGCGGCCTGTCGAATTAAACCAGTTTGATGATGTCCATCACCTTCACCAGAAAAACCGACTAAGGTGCGGAATTGTCGCTCAATTTGATTAACGGCCCCCTCTAAATCGGCGACTCCATATCGGCATCGACGAACTTCGGCGTCGCCAACATTCAACATACCAAGAAATCCGACTAATTCAGTATCGATTTTTTTTGCCGCTTGATGCAATGGCGCTAGTCCAAAAATTTCCCCACCTTGCATCAAACGACGAACCGACCGTTGGATATCTTGTAATCGTATGTTATTGGATTGGTCGCCCAGCATACTAATGCTGGTGGTCAAATCAGTAATAATACCTCGTGCGGCATTAATGAATGAATGAAATAAATCGACGTCTTCGGCCATCGCTTTTAATTGTTGATAATCGGACTGTGAGCGCGCAGCTTCTGCTGCTAAACGCTGTTCATCACTGACATCTTCAATAGTTACTAATATTTGCTCTGCTAATTTTACTACGGGAACCTGTTTACGAAGACGCCGAGTCATGCCATTCAATTCATCAATTCGGTAAAAACGACAGCGTACAATCGTAATAAAGTCAGCTCGATGGATGGTCACCATTTTCACCGGGTTGACTTCTTCGAGCTCATCCGGTGAAAGATTGCCAACTCGCACTAATTGTAAAAAGTCCAACAATCGCCGTCGAATCACCGCCCCTTCTGGACCAGGAGAAATTAATTCGCCAAAATCTACGCCATCTAATTCAAAACACCCGAGCAATTCGCTACTCGCCTGTGAACGCTCTGGTTGCACGCATCCATTCGCGTCCAGCGTCAATAAACCGATTGGTAAGGTATTGAAAATTAAACTCATTGAAGCGTTTCGACTCGCGACTTGATCTCGCCACCCTCGTTGTGTTGCCAATAATCGATTTACTTCGGTCCCGATACTTCCCAATTCATCAGTCGCGGTATCGTTCACCACTCCGACTTGATCATTCGTCTGGTTAATTTCAGCAACACGCGCACAAAGTCGTGACAACCGACTCATGATCGTCCAGTCTAAAGAAATATGTACCACGATAATTAAGGCTCCACATGCGCCTGCCAATACTAATAAAAAAATGAGAAATGTTTGTTCGCCCTGTTGCATGATCGCGCGATCAAAAGGGACTTGAATAATCAAAGAACTTTCACCCTCAATCGTAGGTATACGGACAAATCCGCGCATACGATCGGCGCTATCTCGTATAAGCGTTTGCCCGACTGCGCCATCTACCTGTAAGGAGTCCTGTTCTGGGATCTGTAATTGATCGCGCCAAATCATATTTACCAAACGATGCGATAACTGACTCAACTGTGACACCCAATCGTCATTCATCCACCGTGCCATGATAATGGTGCCATGTGGCTCACCATCACCTGCAGAAGTCAAAATGGGCCAAGACGATAACAGCAGCGCTTTATCGCCCAATCGAATA
>SYDV01000212.1 GCA_005801395.1 Planctomycetia bacterium
ACCGTCGGCCTCACCAGACACGGCGTGTTGCATTTCTTAGAATAACCCAGGGCCACCAAGGTATCGGCAAGGTATTTCACCTTTTCATGTACGAGAGATTTATTTGATCGGTTCATGTCATTTCGTTTGACGGGGCTTGGACCGAGGACCAAAGTAAAGACGCTGTCAGTTCATCGATTTATCTGGCACTCAGCAGAGTTGCCTCTTCGTAGTACTTCTTCGTCCATCGTCTTTTGAAAGCGCACTTTATGTCTTGTCGTTGGTTAGCTCTCGCTGTTCTGTTGTTTCCTTTGGTTGTGACCGCAGAGGATTATGCCCCGATTACCTGGGTGGTGCCAGATAAGGGTGTGGCCTTGAGTGATCAGGATCAACAACGATTAACTGGTGACGTGAAAGATTTACAGGCGCTGGTTCAGCAACGCGTCGCAGGTAAACCGTTAGCACCGGACGTGGAAGTCTATGTCAAAGCACTCGATTTGGCAATGCGGTTTGGTGAATTTTATGATCTCAAAAAAGATGTACCGAAAGCCGACTGGGCGATTAAGCAAGCAAAGGAACGACTAGAAAAATTTGACACGCATCCATGGACCAATCAAACTGGTTTGGTGGTGCGTGGATATCGTTCTCAGATTGATGGTTCGGTACAGCCCTATGGTATGGTAATTCCCGAAAAAATCGATTTAACGAAACCCGCACCACTTTATGTCTGGTTGCATGGTCGTGGTTCGAAAGAAACCGATTTACACTTTATACACAAACGTGCGACGAGTGTCGGCGAAGTACATCCAGACGACACCTTGGTGCTTCACGCTTTTGGTCGTCAATGTATCGGATTTAAAGGTCCAGGTGAACAAGACGTGGTTGATGTTATAGCGGAAGTACAACGCCAATATCGTATTGATGCTGAGCGTATTGTGTTAATGGGATTTAGTATGGGTGGGGGTGGGGCACGCTCGGTTGGTTGCCATTACACCGATTTATTTTGCGCTATTCATGCAGGTGCTGGCTACAGTGAAACGGCTTTATTTATGCAATATAAACCCGAGGCTATGCCAGCGAAAATGGAACAAACATTATGGCGCGTAAATGATGTGCCGTATTATGTGCGTAATTTATTTTGTCTGCCATACAGCGAATATAGCGGAGATCAGGATAAGCAGACGCAAGCGTCAGTCGTGATGAAAGCTGTTTTTGCAGAACACGGGAAATCCTTGCCACATTTTGTCGGGCCGATGACGGCCCATAAATATCATCCAGATTCTCTTAAAGAAATATTAGCTCTCGTCAAAGAAGCAGTGGTCGCCGGTCGTCCGAAACACCAACCGACCTTGTCGTTTCAGACGCAAACCTTGCGCTATAATCGTTTATTTTGGCTTGAAGCATTAGGTTTAGATCAGCATTGGAATGATAGTCGTATTGATGCTAAAGCCGATGGAGCAAATATTGGATTAACGACACTTAATATCAATCGCTTACGTGTAACTTGGCCGCAGTTAAAAAATGGCAGTGTTATTACCATTGATGGAACCGCGGTAACCGTACCCAAGGTAAATGTTGTCGGAACGGAGTTGGTTAAAATTAAAGGATCCTGGAGTGTGGCTCAGTCAGGAGATGATATGGGGTTGCGCAAACGTCCAGGCCTACAGGGACCAATCGATGATATTTATAACCTGCCATTTTTAGTGGTTGAACCGACGGGAATGTCACCCAATGCTGTTTTTCAACGCTGGTCGATTTGTGAATCAAAACATTTTCACGAACGTTGGGCAAGTGCTCTGCGCGGTGAATTGCGCGTGAAAAAAGATACGGAGGTAACAGACGATGACATAAAACGTTTCCACTTAGTGTTGTGGGGTGATGCAGCTTCGAATGTGATTATTGGAAAAATGGCAAAGCAATTGCCGATCAGTTGGGATGCGAAATCCATTAACATTGGAGGAAAAACTTTTGCCGCGAACGAACATGCCTTGGCGATGATTTATCCGAACCCGTTGAACCCAACGAATTATGTGGTGCTTAATAGCGCATTGACTTGGCGTGAATATAATGACCGTAATAATTCCTTGCAGAATCCGAAGCTTGGCGATTGGGCGATCATTGGTCTTGATCAACCGCCAACCAACGATGTCCCAGGACGCATCGTGGCGACGGATTTCTTTGACGAACGCTGGGCGGTGAAGCCGTAACCGGTAATAGGGTGGCAAGTTGAACGGCATTCCTGTGTGTGATTTTGGATCATGAATCCTCATGACTTTGGCAATTCGAAGGGAAACCAGCGCATTCATATCGAACAGACGACGCGTTGTTGTTCTTCGGTTGATTACCATCATGCGATTCGGCTAAGGGCATTTCTAAGAATAGATTCACCGGAGGTGTGGAGACGCGGAGATCGGAGGAGGTGAAAGGACTGTGTTTTTCAATTATTTTCTCTGCTCTCTTCTCATCCAACCTCGGCGCTTCCTGTGAATGATTCCAAAAGTTTACCGAGAAATCGACTTAGCCGAATAGCATGGTGATCGCCAACCTTATACTGAGGGAGTCGTGGGCATTCGTGTCATTCGGCGAGCGAGTGGTGCCGAATAGCCCCTAACCCGCGCTTGTCAGTACGGTAAAAAGGCGGCATAGTCCCGTCATGTCTACCGGAACAAACAACAGTTCATCCAAAATCGCGACGATCGTCGTATTGATCCCTATTTTAGCGGCACTGTGGTATGCAGCTCCCTGGGTGTTGCCGGTCTGGTGGTGGCAAAATGTCGACATTGAGGCGTTGGCTCGCACCAATGCCGAGGCAGGATATACTAAGGAAAGCTTAGAAAAAGAGTTTGATTTCGTGGTGTATTATAATCCCCGCGGCGGTCGTAGTTCAACTTCGACCGATCCTTGTCCTTTTCAGATTATTGAATCGAAACCGGCATGGAAAACAGTTTACCCGATGGGGGTTGATGAATTCGAATTATTGGTGCGTTGTTCGTTAGTCGATGAGCGAGATGGCGAACCGATTAGTAAACTGTGGGTCGGTTCAGTGAGCGAAGAAGGCTTTTTCAAAATACGCGGTTGGCGTTTCCCGCCTGGTAGTTTTGGCAAACCAAAAGGACGTCCTGTGGTGGTGTTCAAAGGACTCTCAATGGAAAAATTAGATCTCAGCAAGGCGCTGAGTTATGAGGGCACCGTTAAGACCTGGGAAAACGATGATGAATGGGAAGATCGTTTTGACGGCTGGTCTAAACCATAACCAGCCGAGTACGGAATGTTTAGGGGTCGTTCTTTTTCACCGTCTTAGCGACCGTTGTTTTAGCCGTTGTTAATTTACTCGTCGTGGTTTTGGTGATCGCTGTCTCAACCGGCGTTACCACGAGTTGTGGGTTCGTGGTTAATTCCTGAAATAAACGCTCATCAGCGACGAGGGTTAAAATCGCATCGTCTTCGTCGTATTGTTCTTCCAAGATTTGAGCGCGACTACGCACAAAAGCATCTAACGCGCCATTCGTGACGGTGAAACGAACCGTCACTTTTTGTGCTCGGCGATCAATATGTGAGCGAATAAGTTCTTTTAGTTCATCTAATCCGGTGCCATTAAGCGCACTGATGGCGACGGATTCTTTGTAGCGGCGGCGATAGGCCAGCAGAATGGTTTTACTGTAGGCTTTATCGACTTTATTAAACACCATTACCATCGGCACTTCTTCTGCATTAATGGTTTTTAATACACCTTCGACCGCTTCGATCTGATGTTCCATTTGTTGGCTTGAAGCATCGACAATATGAAGCAATAAATCGGCTTCTCGCACTTCGGCGAGCGTTGCATGGAAACTGGCAATCAAGGTGTGCGGTAATTTGCGAATAAATCCGACGGTATCTGAAATGACGACATTGTGATGACGATCGAGAAATAATTGCGCGGTGCGCGTATCAAGCGTGGCGAACAGACGATCCTGGGCCAATACTTCAGCATTGGTGAGTGCATTCATCAACGTGCTTTTACCCGTATTCGTATACCCGACCAATGCGACATTAAAGGCATCACTGCGGGTTTTGACTGCGCGATCCTTACGCGCAGCAATGTCGGCTAAGCGTCCTTTTAAATCCTGAATCCGTTTGCGCACTTGGCGCCTGTCCATTTCAATTTGTTTTTCCCCAGGACCGGCTTTAAATCCTGAGCCAGAACCAGAAGAACCACCGACCGTCTGGCGATCTAAATGGGTCCACAGACGTTTGAGTCGCGCTTTGTCATATTCGGCTTGTGCTAATTCGACCGCGAGCATGGCTTGATTCGTGCGCGCATTACGGGCAAAAATGTCGAGAATTAATTCATCATAATCAAGAACCGCAACGCTCACTTCTTCTTCGAGATTCCGTTGTTGGCGCGGCGATAAGCGCACATCAAAGACCACTTGTTGCGCACCCGAATCAAGAACGGCGGTCTTTAATTCTTCGACTTTACCAGAACCAATATACGTCCCTGGCGCTGGTTTTTGAATATGTTGAACTAACGTAGCGACCACCGAACGTCCAGCCGTATCTAACAAGCTGTGCATTTCCGCTTCGCGATCTTTTTCTTGGTCGCGTTCATCCGGATGCACGGTAAGTACCAGCACCACAGGAATCGTAGCTTGCTGCGTAGGGACGGTTTTGGTGGTCATGCGTGGTGGGCGCTCCGACACTACATTCACGCGCAGGAACGCCGAGACAAGTGCGCGGATGCATCAGGTGATCAGCGGTAAACCATTGGCGATGATTGATACCAATTTCGAGTCATCTCCGACGGAAGAATCAAATAACATGGAGGACCGGAGCACCGGAGGAGGTCGTAGAAGAAAGTTCGATAACGAATTATTTCGCGGTATTCGTCTAATTTCTGTGTTTTTTCGTCTCCGGTGCTCCAGTCCTCCCTGTTAATCTTCTTTTGATTACGGTAATTATGATCCGGAATTGGTATGAAAGCGCGCATTCACGGTGGCACGTTCATGCCAACGCCCTTACGTACGGCGTAGCGAAATTGATTGGAATTGATGAGGTCGATCCTTGCCGCGTCGTCATTGGGCGAAGCTTCGTGCAGTAGCTCAAACAGGCGACTCGATTCATGCAGTGGATGATAAGCGTTCTGCAAATGACGTAATGATCGTAACGGATCGGTCTCTCGTAAACCAGAGCCCAGCATATATTCTGCTTTACCATACGAGCAAAGGCGTCTCGCGATTGGATGAGTCAATAATGGTATGTGCTCAGCAACCTGCCCAAACCAACGCGGCGCAACAGCGGGCAGCAGCCACCAACCACAACCGGCCAGCACCATGCCCAAGCCCAATAACCACATTGCGCCATAAATAATCCAGCGCGACCAGGGTGGTGGTTTTAATTTTTGAGTGTTTTCTATTTCTTTGTTAGGCCTTTTGACCCAAGATCTTAATCAGTGATATCAGCGTGTCTATGAACATCATCTCACATGACGCCTATTGCTTTGTTTTCGTTGGTTCTAGGGTGGAGAAATGAATCTGACTTATCGGCGATTTACACTACTTATACCATGTTAGGTTTCTAAATGAGCGACAGCGACTTGATCGTATTCTATTCATGGCAGTCTGATTCTCCGGGAAAAGACAACAAGTATTTCATCAGGGATGCTTTAAAGGAAGCGCTTAAGCGAATTGTGAAAAATCCATTAATAATTGAAGACCCAAGAATAGATCAGGACACAAAAAATATTCCCGGTTTTGTTGATATAACAAACACAATATTTGAAAAAATTAGAAAATGCGATATTTTCGTATGTGATTTAACTGGTGTATATTCCAACGAAAAAGAGATTCGCCCAAATTCAAATGTGTTAATAGAGCTGGGATATGCCTTAAACTCAATAACCGATAAGTGCATAATACCCGTTATGAATACATCGTATGGTAATCCAGAGAAATTAGAAATGCCCTTTGATTTACGGCATAAACGATGGCCAATTTCCTATTCAATAACACCTAATGACAACTATAAAGTAATTAAAAATAAACTTACCGATAATTTAGAAATCGCATTAATGGCGGTCATTAAAGAACGAGATAAACGGGCAAGCGAAATTTCAGTTGGCGCAAAATTGCCTAGTTACGAAGGTGTATTTGAAGTAATAAAAAGGTCTGACGAAAACAATGATTGGGAAGGAATTTCCGGACCAACAGGCGATAGTAGGTTATATAAAATGGATGTAAATTTACGCATGGAAATGCTCCATTCAGATGCCGGAATACAAAATAAAGATTTTCACGAAGATTGGGCCAATAATCATCCTAATAGACATGCTATCGGGTATTGGTGTGATATTTATTATGGAACAACCCTTGTAGGAAGAAGGATACTTGTTTCAGTAGATGGCGGCAGGTGTTTATTGCCGCTGCCAAAATTTGGGAAAATGTATGAAGAGTACAAAGTCGTGCCGTATATTAACTATAAAATCGCAAAAATATTTGATACAATTGGGGATATAAGTAATTACATGAATAGATGTAAATTTATTGTTGACAAAGACGACGAAGCCTAATCAGTCGTTGAAAGGGAGAATGTGACACCTGCGTTGATTTACGAGGTGCCGCTATCACATTCCCCTTTAGCTAACTGTTAAAGTACAGTTTATCTTTGCAAAAAGCGCCAACGGCGCGAACCGATAATAGCCTAGGGCAAATGAGCGCAGCGAATGCCGCCCTAGGAATATTACCATCATCAGTTGAGGGCTGAAGGCCCGACCTAATATCATGTCGCACGAGCCAGCGATTAAACATAGGTCGGACTTTCAGCCATTTATATGACTATCACTTAATACCTAGGGCGTTGCTATGCTCAGGATACAAAAAATAAAACGCGATATTTTTATCCTATGAGAATCCCAACGGGATTCCGTCCCATAGCCCAGGGTTGC
>SYDV01000213.1 GCA_005801395.1 Planctomycetia bacterium
AACTGAACTCACGCGTACGGACATAAGTCAGCCGGCCATCTTAGTGGTTAGCATCATGGCTTTGGCGGTGTTAAAAACCGTGGTTAAACCCTTAACTTTTCATGCGGTTGCCGGATTAAGTTTGGGCGAATATTCAGCGCTGGTTGCAGCTGAAGCGATTTCTTTTCACGATGCGGTGCGCTTAGTTCGCTTACGTGGACAAGCCATGCAAGCTGCGGCAGAATTAGTGCCATCTGGAATGGTGGCGCTCATTGGCGCGGATGAAGCCAGTGCGACAAAATTATGTGAAGCTGCAAATGGCGGCGAAGTATTACAGGTCGCCAATTTAAATAGCCCAGGCCAAGTCGTTATTTCTGGTACAAAATCCGCCTGCGATCGCGCCATGGCGCAAGCAAAAGACCATGGTTTACGTCGCGCGATTGCGTTGCCAGTAGCCGGTGCATTTCATAGTGCCTTAATGGCGCCAGCAGCAGCGCAATTGCGTGCGGCGTTAGCCGCGACGAAATTCCGTGACCCACAAGTGCCAGTTTACACCAATGTACATGCCGGTCCGGTGTTACGGGCGAGTGAAATTCCCGCCTTATTGGAAGCGCAATTGACTAAACCGGTACGTTGGGCTGATTCAGTCGTGGCGATGAAAGCCGCTGGTATTGATACGTATTGGGAATTAGGGCCTGGGAAGACCTTATGCGGAATGATCACCCGCACCGTCTCCGAGGTGACCATGCGTAATCTTGATAATGCCAATGATGTGATTGGATTCGCAACGCCGTGAGTGCTTGCCTGCGTGGGCTGTTCTGACAGCTTAGGCACCAGTGTTCGTCTTACCGTTTCTAGGAGTTTATGATGTCGCGTACCATCACGTGTTTGTTCGCTGTCGCTATCGCTTCAACGGCACTTTTTTCCGCGCTTTCGGCAGCCGAAGTTCCGGCAACTCCGGCAGCCAAACCCATTCATTCTCAAGCGGTGATTACCACGAATTTGGGCGCGATCACGGTAGAATTATACGATGACGAAGCGCCTAAAACGGTAGCTAATTTTTTAGCCTTAGCTGCGGGCGAAAAAGTGTTTACCGACCCCAAAACCGGGATGGAAGCAAAGCGCCCTTATTATGATGGTTTAGTATTTCATCGCGTCATTAAAGGTTTCATGATCCAAGGTGGATGTCCATTAGGATCGGGCAGCAGTGGTCCAGGGTATAAATTTGAAGATGAAATAAACGCGACTTCGTTAGGTCTTGCTCGTGAAATGGCCATGGTTGGCGATGATTTACATCCTCAATGTGGCTACATGCAGCGTCAATTTATGGATACCGTGCTGCGTCCACGCATGGAAGCGATGGGAATTACTCCAACATCGACGATGGAAGAAAAACAAAAAGTTTTTGATGCGGTATTAAAAGAAGCACGTTCGTTATCGCTCAAAGGCTTTTACGAAAAACTGGGATATGTTTATAATGATAGCCTGCCAACCTCACATCGCCCGGTGCGTGGATGTTTAGCCATGGCCAACAGCGGTCCAAATACCAATGGCTCGCAATTTTTTATCAACTTGGGTGATACCCCACATTTAACCGGAAAACATACGATTTTTGGTCATGTGATCGCTGGCATGGAAGTTGTTGATGCGATTGGCAATGTCCAAACGGCAGATGCTGATCGCCCAGCGACTCCTGTGGTAATTCAATCGGTCCGTAAGAAATAAGACTCGGGCTAAAGTCGAAGCGAAAAAATTAGACGAGTATTAGAACTCATCCCAAAAATCCATCATGTCGGTTGGTTTGGTCTCGAACTGACCATCGTTGTTGTCAAAACTCGACCTAGCACTGCTAGGCCTTCGTTTTCGCCGCCTAGGTGGATGAGTCCGATCCGCTGCGCCCACCTTGGAGGGATTTTGGGGATGATTTCTAGTCTTTCCACTTTCCCGGAGCGACTACCTTTTTAATGAGGTCGGTAATTTCGTCTGATGTCGGTGCACTATTGGTGTCACTGTCGACTGGTTGAAACAATAAACCACCACCGCCTGTTGGGCTGCCCGCATTCAGCGCTAATTGTGGACCAGGAAAATCTTTAATCGGCATGGTCATGTCGCTAATATCGTACAGACGAGTGACCGTGGCTTCGGCGATGGGTTGATCACTGATAAATAATGCGCCATGGATATAACCCATTTGCGTACTGCTGAGTTTGGTGATCCAATGCAGAACATTGCCCAATGACATGTTGCTGGCTTTGAGCGTGATGGTCGGTGATTTAATTAAGACGGACGGCGCGACCACGATATTGATGCGGGTGGAGGTGCGTAAAAAGTCTATGATGTCGGTAAGTGAAGTGTCTTGGAAATCGAGCGTGATACGTTGACCTAATTTTGCGTTGGTCGCCCGATCCATGCTGGTGCTGGCAGGTGCGGTAACTAACAGGGCATTTCCCCAACGACCAATGTGGTATTGATCATCTGCGGCCGACGCCAAACCAAATGAGATCAGAGTGAGTGAAATGAGTGGTAAAACGGTGGCGCGCATCTGAGACCTCCGTGAATACAACGAATCATGCTCGTATTCAATGACAGAGGGAAGCGACAGTTAGAGTACCTTGATGGGGGCGTGACGCACCCCAGGGTTTTACTCTTCGGGTTCTAAGTGCTCTTCGATCGCGGCTAGAACCTCGGTAACGTGATCCTGAACTTTCACTTTGAGCCACGATTTGGCGATCATGCCATCGGCATCCACCAGAAAAGTGCTGCGAATAATCCCCAAACTCGTTTTTCCATAGAGCATCTTTTCGCCCCAGGCGCCGGCCTTTTCGGCGAGCGCGTGATCCTCGTCACTCAACAAGACAAAGTTGAGATCATGTTTCTCAATAAACTTTTTATGACTCGCAATGGAGTCGGGGCTGACGCCAAATACTGGGATTTCTACGTCATTAAAGGCGGCAATATTATCGCGAAAATCGCAGGCTTCCGTGGTGCATCCTGGGGTTTGGTCTTTGGGATAAAAATAAATGACAAAAGGGCTGCCTTTAAGATCTTTAGACGTCCAAATTTGGTCGTCGGAACCAGGCAGAGAGAATAGGGGGAAGCGAGCCATTGTAACTCCTCGGTGCTGTCTTTTTCATGCAGCTTCTCATCGCGCTGCCAAGTAGTTTTTTCGACTTTACAGCGTCAAAGCGTTTCAGTGTTTGATCCCAAGCAGGCACGATCAATGGCTTGGTTCCAAGATCTGACATCAGGTGATGACCGAGGTTCAACCCAGATCATTAATTCCCAAGGATCAGCGTTTTGGTTTTGTGCGCCTGCATACGGCGATTGAGCATGGCGAGAAATTTATTGTCCAGATTGGTGGTATTCCCAGCCAATAGACTGATAATGCCGCGATATATGGATGGTTCGCGATGATCGGCAAAGAATAAATTGTCAATTAAATGGCCATCATACCATAGTTTAATGAAACTGAAAAACGTCGCTAAATCGTGGTCGGTCGTACGTCCCCATTCACCAAGATTGCCGTTGGCCCCATGTTTATTTAATGTCTGTCCCAAACGCCATCCAGCACGGGTCGCCAATAAGACACCACTGGAAAAAATAGGATCGATAAAGCCACCAGCGTCGCCCACCAAAGCCCAACGATTACCAACTCGCTGACGTCCGCGGTAACTAATATTAGGGGTTGAACGAACTGGGTCAGGTAGTTGATCGCCAAGGCGTGCTTTAAATTCTGGGAAGTGAATTAGATTGTTGCGGAAAACCTCGGCTGGCGTTCCGCCTTTGACGATGGCTTCGCGTTTTAACACCAAGCCCACTGACCATTTCTTTTCTTCTAATGGAATTTGCCAGGACCAACCAATTGGTGATTTACTGATGACAATATCGCCACGTTCAGCGCCGTTGACCAACGGTAAGGCAGAGACATGTCCATAAACGGCTGCGCGTTTTAGATCGCCTTCTTGATCGATTAAATTCAATTGACGACCGATCAACGTTTCACGACCAGACGCGTCTACGACGAAATCCACGGTCAGTTTTTCATCACCACCCGGTTTGCCACCGTCGTGATGAATGATGGGGGATACTCCTGGACGCTCTGGCAAATCCAATTTGGTGACGCGAACAGGGCAATGCACAATGGCGCCTAATTTGGCGGCTTGTTGCAATAACATATGGTCAAACTTAGCGCGCTCGACTTGAAAAATAGAGGGTGGATCGCCAGGTAATCCGTCGGCAAAAGGGAAGCGACAGACCAGATTTTTACCAACCAACTCAAAAAATGCCGCATTTTTTGGCATGTAATTGTGGTTTGTGAAAGTCTTTATATCGATGCCAATGGCTTCATAGATGGGTAAATTGCAGGGCAGTAAGCTTTCACCAATGTGAAAGCGCGGAAAGGTTTCTGCTTCGAATAAATGTACTTCGTGGCCAAATGTACGCAGGGTCGCTGCCGTCACCGATCCGCCAGGACCTCCACCAATGATGCCAACACGCATAGAATACGTACTCCAACTGTTCGATGACAATCATTCCGCATGGTAACGCTTGAATCAAGTGAGCGCGCGGCATTCGCAGACACTCATTTGCGCCAAAATTGGTAACTTAGGTGTACAAACCGCCATTGACCGACAATACGTGACCAGTGACATAGCCCGCGTCCGCTGAGCAGAGGTAGGAAACAGCGGCGGCAATTTCGTTGACGGTACCTAAGCGGCCAAGTGGAACCGCCTGCAGCATTTGTTCGAGCGGTAAATTTTTGGTCATTTCCGTGTCAATTAACCCAGGAGCAACCACGTTGGCGGTGACCCCGCGCTTAGCACATTCGCGTGCTAAGGCTTTGGTGGCAGCAATAAGTCCGCCTTTTGCCGCTGAATAATTTACTTGGCCTGGATTGCCCATTTGTCCACTGACAGAAGCCATGGTTACCAGGCGGCCACGTCGCGCTTTCAATAATCCGCGTACTAATGGGCGAACGACATTATAAAATCCACCCAAACTGGTATTTATAACCTGATCCCAATCGTCGTCGCCGAGCATGCCGAAAAGGCCATCACGGGTGATGCCGGCATTAATAACGACGGCATATGGTGTGCCGTGCTTAGTTTGCATTTCCTCTAACGCTTTTAATGCCGTGGGGCGATCAGCGACGTCGAACGGTAGAAACCAAACTTGGCGACCCAGGGCGCGAATCTCTGCCGCAACGATATCGGCAGCAGCCTGATTCGAGCGAAAATTCATCACGATATCAAAGCCATCCAGCGCGAGTCGCGTCGCAATAGCTGCGCCGATGCCGCGCGAAGCGCCAGTTACAAATGCGTAGTGGGTAGGCGATTGGTCAGCAGGCGCGCTTGAGGTCATGTGCGCGACGGTGGGTCACAACAGATGAAGTCAACCACACGTACTTGCCTCATTCATCATCTGCTCAAGAGTGCGTGCATGAGGTAGATGTGGGTTTAGAGCAAAAACACCAGGCGGCCCCGAAACGTTTGGCAACAACGTTTGATATTTTTCAATGGTATCGCGATGTGCGCGCGAGTGGCAAACCGGTGGCTTGGTGTTCGGCTTTTGCGCCAGCCGAAGTGTTAGTTGCCATGGATATTATTCCGGTTTATCCCGAAAATCACGCTGCGATGTTGGGCGCTTTGTCAGAAACCCGCGATCCGCAATCCCCGTATGCCCGGCCAGCGATTGCCGCTGCAGAAGGTGCCGGCTTATCATCACCACGATTGTGCAGTTATGCATTGGCCGATCTTGGCGTATTGCATGGTGGCTCATCGCCCATCAATGGTTTACCAGATCCCGATTTATTTTACGCCTGTGATAGTCAATGCGCCGTCGTCGCACGGTGGGGCGATGACGTACAAAGATTTTTTAGTGCCACTCATCAACGTGACATTCCGCATTACGTTTTAAAAGCGCCGCCACTGACGCGGTCTGAAACTCATACCGCGGAAGAATTAGGCGGATTTAAAACGCAAATACTCGAACATGTGCGCGACCTCGAACTGCGTTTTAATAAACGTTTGGATTTCGACCGCTTACGTGAAGTCGTCGCGGAATCAGCGAAGGCTAATCGTTTGTGGCAACAATGTTTGGAGTTAGCAAAACATCGTCCAACGCCGTGGACCAATCTGGACGCTTTTCAGGCCATGGCTCCCATCGTTATTGCCCGAGGCACGACGTTATGCACGGCGTATTACCAAACGTTGTTAGCCGAATTGCAGCAACGTATAGCGAATGGCATGGCGGCTGTGCCACAGGAGAAAATACGCCTCGTTTGGGATGCCATTCCTGTGTGGCCGCGCAAAAACTGGTTCTCGGCGTTTTGCGCTGAACGTGGCGCGGTTTTTGTCGCCAGTACCTATACCCATTCGTGGTGGTTCGAATTCGATAGTAACCGACCGCTCGATACCTTGGTTGAACGCTATGCTTGGAACACCATGAATCGTTCAGGTAAATGGGTACTAGACTGGACTCTTGGTATTGTAAGCGATTACGCAGCCGACGGAATTGTCGCGCACTGGAATCGCAGCTGCGGCATTTGGAATAGTTACGTCAAAAGGCGTTTGCCTGGATATACCGCAGCTGGAATTCCCTGGATGCAATTAAATGCTGACATGGTTGACGCACGTCAATTTGATGAAGCGCTCATCGCAAAGCAATTAGACGGGTTTATTACTTCGCTACAGCGCGGATAGGTGAGGTATTGATATGTATGCTGTTATTTGCGATCAAAAATCTTTTGCTCAATGAGTGTGATGAAACTTGTTTGTGGCGTGTGCAGTAATCGAAAAACTAGAATTTTTGGCTGTCCGCAATAATCGCGTAGTCGAAATAGGATAGCGCTAGTAGATTGATCGATTTGCCATAATGACTGGATCTGCAACCGGTTACGTCGCTATTTAGAAATAATTACAAACCACCGCTATAAGGGCCACTTGCAGAACCGCATTAGTCAGCACGATGCCGAATCCTTTCACCACTTGGTGAAAGACTACGTATTTTAGCTGGAGTTTATCATGCGTTTATCGTTGTCGCATTTACAGATTGTTATTTTACTGATTTTCGGTGTCTCGCATCACTTGAGCGCCGCCGACGGCACGGGTACGGGATTGGCGGCTCATTATTTTGCGAACGAAACGCTGAGTGGTTCTCCAGCTCTTAGTCGTACGGATGCGCGGGTTAATTTTAGCTGGGCAGGTGGTGCGCCAGTTTCGGGGTTGCCCGTCGATTCATTTAGTGTGCGTTGGGATGGGGAAATTCAGCCGCGTTTTAGTGAGTCGTATTCGTTAATTGCGCGTACTGACGATGGCGTGCGGGTGTGGTTGGATGGCGAATTGGTGATAAATGCCTGGCGTTTACGCGGTGCCGCTGATTCGGTTTATACCTTTACCGCTGAAGCGGGTCGGCATTACCGTATTCGTATGGAATATTACGAACATTTTGGTTCGGCGACGGCGCAATTATTTTGGCAAAGTGCGAGTGAACCGCGCGCCGCGGTGCCCATGAGTCAGCTATATCCGGTGGTTCCCGACCAAACGGGGATCGGTTCGGGTTCGGGATTATTGGCTGCGTATTATGCCAATGAGTCGTTGTCAGGAACGCCGGTGGTGCAACGGACGGATGCTCGTGTCGATATGGATTGGGCGGGTGGTTCTCCGGCGGCGGGTGTGCCGGTGGAGTCCTTCAGCGTGCGTTGGGATGGTGAGTTTCAACCGCGTTTTACCGAGGCGTATACGCTAATTGCACGCACCGATGATGGTGTGCGCGTGTGGGTGGATGGTCAATTAATTATTAATCAATGGTCGTTGCGTGGTGCCGCCGATTCAACCTGGATATTCAATGCGGTAGCGGGTCGCAAATATCGTATTCGCATGGATTATTTTGAGCATACTGGTGCAGCATCAGCGCGTTTATGGTGGCATAGCGCCAGAGAATTGCGTGCCCCCATTCCAACGAGTCAGCTATACCCAACGCTCCCTCCACCGCCGACGATGGGTAGTGGCACTGGATTACTCGCCAGTTATTTTGCGAATGAAACGTTGAGTGGTGCCCCAGGTTTAACGCGAACTGATGCGACCGTGGATTTTAATTGGGCTGGTGGTTCTCCTGGAACCGGCATTCCAGCTGATGTGTTTAGCGCTCGTTGGGATGGCGAATTTCAACCGCGCTACAATGAAACCTATACGCTGACGGCGCGTACTGATGATGGCGTACGTGTATGGGTGGATGGCCAATTAGTCATCAATGCTTGGTATTTACGTGGGGCGGCGAATTCATCGTGGAGTTTTGTCGCCGAAGCGGGACGCAAATATCGTATTCGTATGGATTATTATGAACATTTAGGTTCGGCGTCCGCCCGGTTATGGTGGCAAAGCGCGAGTGAATGGCAGGGGCCTATTCCAACGAGTCAGTTGTATCCGACGCCGCCAGATTCGACTTTTATTGGTACTGGCACGGGCTTATTCGCTTCCTATTTTCCCAATAAAACGTTGAGCGGCCTTCCGTTGGTCACGCGTTTGGAGCCACGCGTGGATGTGGATTGGGGCAATGGCTCACCAGCGCCTTCAATTGCAGCCGATCAATTTAGCGCTCGCTGGGAAGGGGAGCTCCAACCGCGCTTTGATGAGGCCACGACCTTAATCGCTCGCACGGATGACGGTGTACGTCTGTGGTTAGATGGTCAATTAGTGATAAATGCCTGGTATAATCGCGGCGCGGTAGATTCGACCTACACATTCCAGGCCGAAGCCGGACGTCATTACACGGTTCGCATGGACTATTATGAAAACTTTGGGAGTGCCTCGGCTCGGCTGTGGTGGCAGAGTGCGCGGGAATTACGTGGCCCGATCCCGACCACGCAATTATATCCCTTGGTGACACCGGTTTTACCACGTCTTGCGTTCCTTTCTTCGACCGCAAGCGTCAGTGAAGATATCGGCACGACATCAGTCGCTATCGCGCTTACGGCTCCCGCGCCAACAAATGTGACAGTTACCTTGCATAGTACGTCTAGCATTGCGCAGGTGCCTACCGAGGTAACCATTCCCGCAGGGCAAAGTCAGGTATTGGTGCCGGTAACCATAACCGACGATCCACGTTATGGTGGCAATCAGGTTGCCACGTTATCGCTCAGTGATCCAGTTGGCGCCGAATTGGGTCAACTCAGCACGCAGGCGCTAACCATTCATAATACAGATCCCGCGCCGACCATCGGTTTTGATGCGCTTAGTTCGATGATGTTAGAGTCGGGCGGCACGGCATCGATCGTCGTACAATTGAATGGCCCATCCTCACTTGTGACGAAAGTTACCGTGGCGTTTTCTGGCACGGCGACCGTCGGCAGTGATTTTAAGTCTCCCGGCACATTAATCGAAATTCCAGCAGACACCGTGAGCGCAACTATTTTTGTCCCCATCGTGACGGACATGATACCGGAAGCGGATGAAACGTTGCTCTTTACCCTCAGCAATCCAGAGGGTGCCGTATTAGGGACACTCATAACGCACGCGCTGACCATAAGTGAAGGTAATTTGCAGCCGATTATCGTCGCCGGACCAACCCCCGCAGCGAATACGGTGGTCACGACGTCGGTTGGATGGTCTGTGGAAGCCACCGACGATGGTGGTGCTGCGAATATGACCTATGGATGGTCCGTGGTTGGTGATCATCCAGCTCCGGTGGTTTTCAGCGATAATGATACGACGACCGCGGCCAACACCACGGCGATTTTTACGATGCCCGGCACCTATACGTTTCAGGTCACGGCGCGCGATGCTTATCAAGCCAGCGCCAGTGCGCAGACTACCGTCACCGTGCTCGCAACTCCGACCTTGCTGACGGTGCTGCCAGTCACCGCAACCCTTGCATTAAATGAACAGATAGCATTTAACGCTCAGGGCACCGATCAATTCAACCGGCCGTTTACCGACCCATTGCCCGTAACGTGGAGCGTGACCGGTGGTGGCAACATCGACCAGTTTGGTCATTTTATGGCAGGCACGATAGCCGATGGTCCCTTTACCGTTACCGCGATGGTGAATGGATTGAGCGATACCGCATTAGTGACGATCATTAATACAGCGCCAACGGTGGCTATTGCCGCGACGGCGTCGCCCAATCCCGTGACCAGTACCACGACAGAATTAAGTATCTTAGGCGCAGATGACGGCGGTGAATCGTCTCTCACTTATACGTGGTCGACTACGGGCGCTGCGCCAGCGCCGGTGACGTTCAGTGTAAATGGGAGCAATACGGCAAAATTATCGGCAGCAACGTTTACGGCGGCCGGCAAGTACGAGCTGATTTGCACGATCACCGATTTAGGAAATCTCAGCTGCGTCACTTCCGTTTCTGTGACGGTTAATCAGCAGGCGCAAAGTATCAATTTCGCCGCCTTACCACCAGCTAGGTACGGCGACGGATCAATAACGTTAAACGCAACGGCGTCCTCGCAATTGCCGGTGAGTTATACGAGTTCAAACCTCGGTGTTGCCACGATAGCGGGAAATACGCTGACGATTATCGGTGCTGGTTCAGTGGAAATTACGGCGACACAAACGGGTGACGTGCTGTACCATCCCGCCACGGAAGTGGTGCAGTCTTTTGCGGTTAATAAAGCCGAGCAATTCCTCACGTTTGCCGGACTCACAGCGCGGACCATGGGAGATTCCGACTTTCATTTAGCGGCGACCTCGTCGTCGAATTTACCCATTTTCTATACCAGTTCACATCTCGATGTGGCCACCGTAATAGGATCAACCGTGATCATCGTTGGCGTAGGCGAAACCATCATCACCGCATCACAGGCGGGTGATGCTAATTATTTCGCCGCACCGAATATCCCACAACCATTAACGGTTAATGCCATAAAACAAACCATCACCTTTACTGACTTGCCAGTGGTCACCTATGGTGGCGGTCCAGTTCCGTTAAGCGCAACAGCCTCGTCCAATCTACCGGTGAGTTACCTAAGTTCAAATGGGTCAGTGGCGACCATAAGCGGTCAAATGATTACCATCGTTGGAGCTGGCACCGCGCAAATTACAGCCACACAATTAGGGAATGCGACGTATAGCTCAGCCCCACCCGTTGTTAGGCAATTGACGGTCAATCAATCGACACAAACCATCACATTTAATGCGCTAACGGCGCGCACGGTGGGTGATTCGTCTTTTGAGCTGAACGCAACGTCGTCGTCGAATTTACCGATTGTATACACCAGTTCAAATCTCGCGGTTGCCACCGTGTCTGGCGCAACGGTGACCATCATCGGTGCAGGCGAAACCATCATCACCGCTTCACAGGTGGGTGACGCTAATTATTTCGCGGCAGTAAATAGCCCCCAAATGTTGACCGTTAATTCGGTACAAAAATTAAATC
>SYDV01000214.1 GCA_005801395.1 Planctomycetia bacterium
TGATGAAAAGAGATGTTGCGCTCTCGTGTTTTGCGTCGATCCACTTCACATTTATTCCCATGGGTTATCAACCCGCAACGCAAAAAGAGATCAACGCCTTGCTGTAATAGATCGTAGTTAACATTATATGATTTGACCTTAAACCTACGCAAGGATAAAAATGATGCTAAACTCCGGCCATTACCCACAAAGTCATCATCTACTAATGTTCCTTGCGCTATTTATGCCGACCAACTTGAGCTTCGGCGAAGAACAAAATGACTCGCAAAAGTTAATTAATGATACGGTCACAGCTATTGGTGGTTCGGAAAAATTGCTGAGAAATTTCCGCATGAAAGAACAATATCATTCAGGCGCTGAACCCACGTTACCCGCTGGGAAATCCCCAGGAAAACGCGAGTCCTTTGTGGAATCACCCGGTTATTGGTGGCTGAACAAAAAAGATCGCACTGACGAACCCGCTAAATTTGCTCTGTGGTCGTGGACGCTAGTACCCCTCCTAGATGCTAAATCTAAAATCTCTATCGTACCAGATGTGATAGAAAATGAACAACCGGTTATGGGATTACGCATAAGCGAAACGATCACTCCTCCGATGGAATTGTATTTCGACAAATCAACCAAACTTCTCGTCCGCATCGATTGGCGAAGTGACATCTATCGATTCAGCGAATGGAAGGAACACGATGGCGTGAAATACCCAGCTAAATCAATTATGTTTAAAAAAAACACGGGTAAGCCGTGGTTTTATCATGAAATTATCGAATTAGAACGATTGAAGGTTGTGCCAGCCGACTTACCCCGCTAATTCTAAAAATTAACAGGATAATCGATTATCAGATTCCATTCACCGTAACCAATCCCTCATTACCTGATTTATGTCTAACTGAAAGCTTTCTCAACATTGGGACCATGTTGATTAGACAATTTTTTCCTCCTTCAACTTCAGAATGATGTTCTCGGACTTCACAGAATATTGATTACGTAACTACCTACAGCATTGCAGCCGTCTCCATTTGCCTATTATGAGCGCCCATGCGACGAGCTCTCATAATTCAACACATCGCCTGCGAAGGCCCTGGACGATTGGCTCCCCTGCTAACGCATCGTGGCTATAAGCTTGAGTTATGCTTAGCCTATGCGGGTGACAGCGTGCCATTAACCTTGACGCAAGATCTGCTGGTCGTCATGGGTGGGCCCATGGGTGTGGGTGATGTTGGATCGAATGACTATCCTTTTCTATCACGTGAAATTGCGTTACTCAAATCCGTACTGTCTCATAATCAGCCCATGATGGGGATTTGTTTAGGTGCACAATTATTAGCGCACGCAGCCGGAGCACGCGTTTATCCCAATCACCACCAAGGTAAGCCCGTGTTAGAAGTCGGCTGGGCGCCTGTTGATTTTCATGAGGTCGATAAGCGTCCAGAATTACGCGGATTACAAGCGCAAGAAACCATGCTGCATTGGCATGGTGATACCTTTGATTTACCCACAGGCGCAACCTTATTGGCAAGCACGCCGCATTGTCGGCAACAATTATATCGCCTACAGCGCCAAGTTGGTTTTCAATTTCACCCCGAAGTCGATTCAAACTTAGTGACAGAATGGACGCGCTTAGATGCGCCGTATGTGTTGAAAGCCAATGGTCCAAAGGGCGCAGCACAAATTGCGAGCGATACCCAACGCTATATATCACACTACCAACAGGTCGGCGATCAATTATTAGGCAATATTATCGACGAGGTCACGCGCGGGCTGTAGACAGCATGAGATCTAGTAAGCGACAGGCTGAAAGCATAACCAATCAACCTGCTCAAATGATTGCATCTCAGTGGCAAATCTATTTCTTCCGCTTTGCCGATCGCTGACCAACCACCAGTGCTTCCCCTTCAGCGCCGAGTTCTTGAATCATGGCGGCTACTAAACCAGTCCACCCTGTTTGATGCGTTGCACCGACACCACGCCCCGTATCGCCATGGAAATATTCATAAAATGGTACGTTGTCGCGCCAATGTTGGTCGCGATCGAATAATTCGACTCCACCATTAGTTGGGCGACGACCTTCTTTATTGCGGGTAAAGATCGAAATTAAACGGCGCGATAAGCCATCGGCTACTTGCCCAAGATGCGCTCGCTTGCCGGAACCGACGGGATATTCGACCGTGTAACTTTCACCAAGGTAGCGGTGCAAGCGACGTAGAGCAGTTATGAGGAAATAATTAACCGGCATCCAAATCGGGCCACGCCAATTCGAGTTTCCACCAAACATGCCACTATCTGATTCGGCTGGCACGTAACTCACTTTCCATGGTTCGGCACCGACCATGAAAATATAAGGGTCCTTTTCATGCGCTTTTGATAAAGCACGCACGCCATAGTCCGACAAAAATTCATTAGGATCTAACATCCGCTTAAGAATATGTCCTAATCGATCACGATCGATTAGACTGAACATTCGCATGCCATCTTCACCCTCTTTTTGGGCCTGTTCAAAAATCCAAGCCAAGGCTGGTCGATTACGCACAAATTTACGCATCCACTCACCTAATTCTGGATCGCGCGCTTCTTGTGGATGTAAATAGGTCGCAAATAGCGGGATAAGACCGACCATCGAGCGAATTTTTAACGGCACCACACGATCTGGAAGTCGTAGAACATCGTAATAAAAGCCATCCTCTGCATTCCATAAATCCAACCCCGTACCAGCGAGGTTATTCATTGAACGCGCGACATAGAGGAAATGAATGGCATATTTAGTCGCCATTTTTCGATAAATTTGATTTTCTTTTGATAATTCAATGGCAATCGTGGCCATATCCGTGCTGAAGGTCGCCATCCACGCAGTGCCGTCCGATTGCTCAATATGGCCGCCGATTGGCAGTGGTTTAGAACGATCAAAGACACCGATATTATCTAGTCCAAGAAATCCACCGCCGAATAGATTGCTGCCACTGGCATCTTTGCGATTAACCCACCAAGCGAAATTGATGGCTAATTTCTGAAACATTATTTCCAAAAAGGCACGGTTATGACGACCCCACACCTGTTTAGCAATTTCATAAACCCGCCACGCAGCACGTGCGAGCACCGGCGGGTTCACATCATCAAAGGCCCACTCATAGGCGGCGATGGCACCATTAGGATGCTGATAGCGTTCACTGACCA
>SYDV01000215.1 GCA_005801395.1 Planctomycetia bacterium
AATATTATTGTGATCCGTAGATAATGTTACTGGCCGAAAACAAAGAACGGCGAGTAGCTAGTAATGTCATCGCGGGCATTTTTCAGACTTTGATATCCGCGTTATTATTGTTACTTTTATACAGATTTTTATTAGACCATCTTGGCTCTTCCGCGCTGGGTCTTTGGTCGTTATTTGTGGCGTTGTTTAGCTTGTCGAAAATAGTAGATGTTGGTTTTACGGGAGCGGGACTTAAGTTGATGGCTGAGTCCATGGCAAGGGAGGAATTTAATGATGCACGTTGTTATGCTCGTTTGTCAATAATGGGAACCGGCATTTTAACTATTCCTGTCATTGTGCTTTTTACCTTTTTACTCCATGAGTTTGGACACGGAGATCATGTTGAAATATGGAGTATTTTAACTATTGGGCTGGCTGTATGGATTAGTTTTATTGTCCAATCCCTAAGGTCGGGAATTGATGCGTTACATCGAATGGATTTGAAGCACGCTACCGTCTCGCTACAGGCACTGATATTATATGTACTGTGCTTGTATTTAGTCCCAAAGTATGAGTGGGAGGGGTTGCTTATCGCGTATTTAGTGAGCACTTGCTTTAGTGGATTAATTTTGGGGATTATATTATGGAAGTTATGGACTAAGGTTCCCTTTGGCGGTCCAGAAACACAGTTTTCTACATTGAGAAAATCAATGATTAAATATGGCTTACCGTTTCAGTTGACATCAATTTCAGTACAGTTTTATGACCCGGTTACAAAATATTTCTTAGCAACATTTGGGACTTTATCAGATGTGGGATGGTACGAAATGGCAAGTAGACTAGTTTTACAGTTTCGGGCACTGCAAGTGAGTGCAATGGAGGTTATGGTGCCGTATGTTGCGGCTAATAAAACTGAATCGGTCAATCAGGATATTGCAGGAATCTATTTGCCTGCAGTTCGACTCTTTTTGACTGTTGGCGTTCCGCTATTTTCTTCGTTTATTGTATTAGTCCCATTCATTTCTTATGTCTGGATTGGCTCAGAAAATGTACAGTTTATTTTATTCTCGCAAATTTTGATCGTTGCGTGGACAATAAACACTTTTTCAACTCCGGCATATTTTTTTTCCCAAGGACAGGGCCGGCAGCGCTGGACTTTATTTGCGCATGTGCTGATAGCCTTTTTGAATTGTTTATTTGCTATTTTATTGGGGTCTTATTTTGGCGCAGTGGGGGTAGTGTTGGGATTTTTTTGGGCGCTAATAATCGGCAGCGTTATCCAAATGATGGGATTTCATTTTGATAATAAGGTTAATTTTGGTGCTTTAAATCAAAACAAAATGCTCGTTCGGTCTGCGATGATAAAATTATTGGCTTGTAGCATATGCGTCTGGTATTATATTCAGAGTTACTTTTCGCTATGGTCAATTTATATGATTGGCATTAGTAGTGCAGTTATATTTGGATTGCTGCCATTTTTAGAGCGAGAGGTGAGAAGCGTTCTTTCCCGAATATTACACCGGGTTAAGTGAAGGAAATGCGGCGTCTTCCCATCCTCGTCAAAACCGCGTCTCCCCATATCCCCAAGCAATAAATCGGCTAAACCACCCAGGGTCTTTGCCGGTTATCATTAATTTAACATTCTGCCCGATAGTCACCGGCCCTGCTGTCGGATTGATTTCGACTCGGACTTTAAAGTGGTCAGCTAATAGCGAAGAGAGTGTAGTTGCCATCTGGGCGTCTTGGCCTTTGAGGGGAACTAAATCTTTGACCGTTCCGTTGACTCGTCGGCGTTCACCAGTGAGTTCGATTTGGACCTGATCGCCTGGTTGAATGTCGTTCATGTAGCGTGGGTGCATGACGGATTCGATGAGAATGGTTTTTGGGTCGGCGATGTGGGCGATGGTGTCGCCTTTTTTCAGCCATTGTTGGTCATTGGCTTTACGCGAATACAGGATGCCGTTGTTGGTGCTTGGTACAGGCGCTTCCTTTAACACCGCGATGCGTGTTTGTTCGCGGGTGATATCCATTTGTATGCTGGCAATATCTTTGGCTAGCGTTGTTTCTTGTTCGTTGAGGTCAGTAATTTTGAGTAAAACGGTTTCGTGTTTTAGGACAATGGTTGGTTTTTCTGGGTCAGGGAAACTGCCGTCTTGGATCACTAATAACTGTTTGCTGAGGTCATTTACCAAGTTTGATTGGGCATCAAAGGCGGCGCGTAATCCTGGGAGTGTATCTGCCGTAGCTGTGGATAAAGTCTCTAAACGTATGGCTAATTGTTTGCTTTCTTCCGTGATTCGTCGATTTAATGATTCGATTCTACTGGTGCGGTATGTGGTAATCCGTGCATCTAGGGAATCGCGTTCTTGTGCCAGTTCAGTTATAATGGATTTTAATTCGGTTTGTTTGCTTGCTAATGCCGACAATTTCGTCGTGAGTGTGTCTAATTGAGTCGTGTCGACTTTATCATTTCGAATTGTGCCCATTAATTGATTAGCAGTGATTAATTGGTTGAGCGCCGGAGACGCATCAAAATAACGACCGTCGATCGGGGCTGTTAATGCCATGACTTGCGCATTAACGACACCTTGAGAACTAAATGGAATCAGCGGTGGCGCTAAGAAAAATGCGCAGGCGGTTATGGCTCCGCTAACAATGACGGCGGTGCGCCAAGGGCGGCCACGAACTAATGAAGTGGGGCGGAATGTGTTCGTGTGACGTTTAGGCTCAAGCACCTGGGTGCCATGACTGGCGGGGTGCATTTGTTCTTCGTTTTGCACACCAGGGATGGCGGGTTTGCCGTAGGCGCTGGTGAAGGCATCTTTATTTGCGGTCGGCTTATCGAAAATATTGCGGGTGACGGCGCGTGGGGCTAGTGAGCCTGGGTGGATTGCCGGAGTTGCTGATAAACTGCCGCTGCCGAATCCGATGCCTGCTGATTTATCTTTTGAGGCAGTAAATCCGCTGGCTGCTGCGATGCGATGGGTGACGGCTTTTGGTACGTGTGATCCGTGGCCGGTGGCATCAACGAACGGGCTCATTGCTGCTGCTAAATGGCCAGTCGTGTATCCATGGTCGGGAGGTACGGGAATGCCTAATGCTTCTGCTGCGGCGCGTTGCGCGGTCTTCATGCGACTGATTTGCGTGGATAATTCGTGCAGATCGGTTGCTGAATGTTGTTGCTGAGCGATGGCTTCATCGCGTTCACGGCGTAAGTTTTTAATGATGCGTTTTGCGCGAACTAGTCGACGGCGTAACATTTTGAGTTCGGCGCTGTGATCTGGTCGGGAACGAATGGCGGCTAATTCGGTGGCTAATTCGTCGCGTTCGATGAGGGCCTGGGCCATGCGGGCGCGGGCTTCGTTGAACATCTGTTGATGTTGCGCGTTTTCACTAGTGAGTGTCGCAATTTGTTTTTCTAGTGTGCGGATGCGCTGCTGTTCGTTGCTAAGTTGTTCCAACGTGCTGTGGGCGCGAGTCCTATCGCTTAATTTTCCGCGAACTTCATCGAGTTCTTGGCGGACCAGTTCTAATTCTTCTAGGGCTTGGTCGCGTTTACTTATCGCTTCACGTAATTCAGGTGCAGGGTCGATGCCCAATTTGGCGGTGCTGAGTTCAGCACGCAATCGATCTAAATCGCTAAGCAGGCGATCTCGTTCGCTGGTGCGTGCGGTGACGAGTTGTTCTAATTCGACCGTGCGATTGCGGGCATGATCGGCTTGCTGCAGCGTTTCCATTAAACTGCGGGTAAGCACCATTACTTTTTCTTGCTCGGAAGCTAATTGCTGACTGGCTTTAGCGAGGCCAACCAGTTGCTGATCGCGATCGTTGGGTGCGGTGCCGTTGAGTTTGGCTAAATCACCGGCGAGTTTTTGTACTTCTGTGCCCAAGCGCTCTTGTTCAATCAGGGATTGATCAAGATGTGTACGTATACCGGAATCATCGTCGGAATTGGATTCAGCGGAAAGTTGGGCTTCTAATTCTGCGACGCGTGCTTGAGATTCGGTTAGGCGATCACGTGCGGATTTTAATGCGGTACGATGTTCAACGGCAGCAGCTTCGCGTTCACCTTTGAGGCGCTCTAATTCACGTTTTACGCGTTCTCTTTCGGCGACGGCTTGGGCGTGACGTTCCTCTAAATCGGTAATGGATTGTTGTGCGACAATTAATTCACCTTCGATATAGCGCAAGCGCGCTAATTCAGGTGGCGCAACGCTTTCGCTATCTTCAGTCTTTTTAAGTGTATCTAGTTCTGCGCGGATGCGCGCATACTCGCGCTTGGTTTGTTCTAATTCGGAAACGAGTGAAATGTTGGTCGTGCTTTCGAGGGCATTGTTTTGACCGACCCGCACGGTTGATGGTTCTAATCGATCGCCATCGGTACTTTGGCGAGTTTTATTTTTGCTCTCGATGATGCTGACTTGATCTTGTAATTCACGTAGGCGTCGCTCGGCTTCAATTGCCGCTTGGGTCGACAGAGCGATGGCAGAAGTATGGCGAGCGTGGTCGCTCGAATGTTCAGTTTGGAGCGTTTCAAATTTAGTGCGTAGCTCTTCGCGTTCGCGCGCTAATTCTTGGACTCGGGCTTCGGCGGATTTTTTCGCTTCGTTGAGCGCTTCTACTTGGCGTTTCTCATTGGCTAATTGCCGTGACAGCATCAACGCATCTTTTTCCAATTTGGAAATACGTTCGCTTGAGCGAGCATCTTCTGGAATTTTATGAATGGTGTCGGTGCTGCGTCGATGATGGAGTTCAGTTTGTAACGATTGGCGTTCTGCCTCTAAATTGGCATAGGCTTCATGTAGTTCGTCTAAGCGGCGTTTGGATGATGAAAGAGAACTACGCGCATCTGATAATTCGCCACTGAGTGAATCGCTACGGCTGCGCAATTCGGACGCTTCAATACGGCTGGCTTCCAATTCTTTTGCTAATCGTTCGGCAATTTTTTCTTGTTCTTGCAGGCGGTACGTGGTTGCGTCAAACGTGGTGCGCAATGCATTTACTTTAGCCGCTAAAACTTCGGCCAAGGACGTGTCGTCGGATGACGTTTGCGCTTTTGCTAATTCATCTTCGGCATTTTTGAGGCTGGCAGATAATTCATGGGAACGCACTTCTAACATGGCCTTCATTTCGACCATGCGCTCCATTTCATGTTGAATGGCTTTGCCGCGTGCTTCTACCGTTCCGGTGGAGTCCTGCATGGCTCCGCGCACGGTGGCCAAATCTTTTTCCATGGACTCGACGCGTGTTTGCGCGGTGTGCAATTGAGATTTAAGGTCTTCCATGACCTCCATGTGTAATTCTTTGGTTACTTCCAGAGCGGTCACAGTGGAGCGTAAACGGTGCTCGCGATCTTGGGCGCGCTCGCTGGCTTTTTCCGCCGCTAATCGTTGTTGTTCATATTGTTGTCGTAACGTATCGCATTCTGAAGTGAGTTGTTCTACGCGTTGTTGTGATTCAATGACGCTATCGCGAGCACGTGCTAATTCCGTGCGCAGTGGGGTCGTATCGCCACCGCCGCCTTCTGCCAATAAGCGTAAATGCCCAATGAGGCGAATAAGCACGTCTTCAGCGACATAGGCAAGTGATGAAATATCCGCGCTACTTAGTTCATTGCCTAAGTGGGCAACTTGATCAATTAATTCTTGATCATCGCTACCAATGACATCTGGTTCATTCGCCAAGCGTTGAATTTCGGCGGCGAGATTGCGCACTTCAGCGGCGGTTTGCCGAGCTAAATGACGTTCTTCGGCGCGGGCGGCTTCGGCTTTTTCTAAATATTTTCTAGCTTTTTCTAAGTCTTTGGCGTGCTGCTCTTGTGCTTCGTTGTACGCGACTTGCAGTGCGTCCATATCACGTTTGGTGTTGGCAACTTCGCTGCGGGCGGAGATTAATATTTTTCGCGTAATGACGCTGTCGGCGTCGTCGTCGAGTCCTTCGAGGTCCAAGAGCACGCTGCTGCTGCTGTCACCTGCGGGTTCCATTTGCTGTGCGTGTTCGGCTAAACTTTTTAAGACGGCGATTGCCGCTATGTAGGCTTGGTCAGAAGCGTTACCAATATCGATTTTTTCTAATTCAGATAATTGTTGCCATAGATGAATGAGTTGTTGCCGATTGGCTAGATAATCACTGACTTCGTCAATTTCATTTATTAACCGAGATAACGCACCGATGTCGCTACAGCGTAAGGCTAATTCGTCATTTAATTGTTGATGGGAATTGCGTAAATCCATTGCCGCTTGGTGTAAATTTAAACCATTTCGTTCTGTGAGGGCCAAATAGGATTGATAAAAAACCTGTAAACTTTTAAAGACATGGTCAAAAGCAGCGGCTTGTTCAGGTGCTATTTCTACAATATCGTCAAAATTATCTGCGGTGGATGAGGTCGCTTGTTTGGCTGGTGATGAACGGGATGACAAAGCAGGTTTATTTGCTACATTTATTAATTCTTCGACCATGAAATGTTGTTGCTTAATAGAATCATAGGCAATGGCATCACCCGTTACGGTGCCTTTTTCTACCAAGTCGCGAATTTGAGGTACTTGGAAAGGACCTGCCCAATCTCCACTGAGGTAGAGGTAGTATAGGGCGTCTTGATCAGTGGCCGCGTTGGAGCTCATGGTGTGCCGTGGGCTGCGGGTAGTGCCGAACCACGTTTACGAATCGAAAACGTGGCCAACCATACCCAAGTGTGGGCAGAGAATAAACGCGCGTAGCATCCAAATTTTGACCTTAGTTGCAAGTCCCATCTGCTTTTTATAGCAACGACTTGCGTATAAACTAAGGGAGTAGCAATTTAACCGAGCGATGACCGTTGTCGTGGTTAGGGAGTTTTCGGTGGCGTTATTATGGGGGTTGGCGCAGGAGGAAGCGCACTGGGGCTAGACCACTGTTGCAACAAGTGGTGGTGGTTCGCCAGCGCCGCCCATGGACTGGTAGTGGGGGCAATGGTTGCCACGGCAGCGGGGTCGAGGCGAATCAGTAAGGCTATTAACGCCTGACGCACGACGGGGTCGGGATCGTTTTGGGCTCGGGTGATCAGATCGTTAATCGCGACCGGCGCGTCCCATGCCAGCGCCGTTGAAAGCGCGGTTGCGGCGGTGGTTGCTACGGCACGTTCTCCAAAAATGACCATTTCCATGAGGGCATTAACTAATTCAATGTCGGCGTGACCCCCAAGATCGCCGAGCGCTATCACCAATCCTTGCTTACCAAGACCATCAATAATTCCACCACGGTATTCGTTAATTAACTTTAACGCGACGGCCTGTCGTAAGTCGTTGGCGGCCAGACCAGATAATAGTCGAATAGCATTATTGCGTTCGCTACCCGTAACGCGTAGTAACGCCCAATCAAATGCCTGTCTGGTATCTTGTGCATCAATACCACGCGTTTGCAGGAGATATTCCAACGCTTGTTGGCGCACCGTCGATGAAGTTGCTCCTGGGAGCTGACGATGGCCACGAGGGTCTGCTAAGCGAAATGCCCAACTGGGGGCGGTATTCGCGTCCAGAATAGCTAACGTCGCGAGAGCCGAAATCACCAAAGTGGGCTCCTGCTCTACGGTTAAATAATGACAAATATAGTTGACCACATCTGGATTATTTTGTGATCGTAAAACCCGCAAAATGGCTTGTTTAATTTTTAGATTATCTTGTCGCCATTGCACTGCACTAACGATATCCGTATCTCGACGCGTCCAGGCTTGGCCACGATACAATAATCGCCCAAGTAAGAGGCTCACGGATAAATCAGGTTGACGCGTTTCTAGGTAGGCAATCTGACGAGTCGGCCATGCTGGATTAACATTAAATAAAGCTTGCCAGCGCACGGTAGACGAGCGATCTAGTGAGACGCTATCGGGTCGTTCGATAATTCCTTGGTCAAGCGCGTGTAAGTGAGGTGAAAAAAATAATGTTCCTATGAATGGCACGACGAAAAACGCACTTAATCGAAGGGCTTTCATCATGGTTTAATCTCAACCCAGGAGGCACGCTGTTGCGGGAAACGTTGGCTGAGCGTACGCAAAACAGCAGGATCGCGATCAAGATAGGGACCGACTAAAATTGCTAATTGAGCACCTTGTTCGACTAAAAAGGCGCGAAAGCCGTCGCTTGCTAGTTGCGCGACAAAACGTTGCGCATCGGTACGTCGTTCTAAAGGGCAATTTGCCAAATGTACGGCATACGAATTATTTGCGACGGCGACTTTCTTTTTGGGCGCAGGGTTACGAATTTGATTGACTAAATTGCGTACATATCCACGTAATCGTTGATCTTGAACAGATGCATTAACTAAACGATCAGTAATCGTTCCTAAACGTTCGCGATGCCCCTGGGCAAGGGCTGTCTGTGCGTCCATGCCGGCGAGAGCAAGATTGCGTACTTGTGCTGGATCATCAACGATACGTCCGACGCTTACTAAATCGAGTTCAATGCGGACTTTAAATCGATGACTGCCATCAGGACGTTCAAATGCGGCGATGCAGCGAATGTCTCCACGTTCAATTAATGACTGACTTGTATTAAAACGATAGGTGCTAACTAAATCTCGGACTTGCATATAGCGTTGATCAGGCCCAATCCATTCAATGCTAGGTGGTAGTTTGACTTGAAATTCAGGGCTGGTGCCTGAGCGCATGCGGCGCGCTTTTCCTTGCAAAACTCGTTTGGCTGGGGGCAATAAGGCATAGACGATATCGACATTCCAGACTTGTTCGGAGCCGGGAGGTAAGGGCATTAAATTAAAATCAAATAAACCAATCGCGACACCGGCATCACCTGGGCGCGCAGCAGCATCTAAACGCCGTGCGCTGCCATTTGGTTGAAAGGTGAGCAAGGTGATTTGATCGGTGCCGTCAATATTCGTAAGGACGACGGCTTCGTTCATGCCGCCAACGCCGATGAGGTGCAAGTCTTGTTCTTGGATTGACGCGGGTAATTCCACATCGCGTTTATCTGGGTGGTCAATTAATTCACTGGTTTGAACGCGCAGTCGATAACTAATTACTTGTCCAGCGTCGATGTGAAGGCGGCTGGGCCGTAAGGCCATCACAAATGCCATGACGCCCAGCGCTGCAACGAGCGCGCCAGCAACTACCGCTGCCGTGGCGGCATGATTTTTTAAGCGAGCAGTGAACGCCATGGCGCGACATGCTGGTGCTGGTGCGCAGTGGGCAAGCCCGTGCTGTCTTAACCTCTGGTGCGTAGGGCTGATAACGCAGGACCGTTTGGCAGTACGCGCTGGGCTCTTTCGGTGTGACTTGGCAGCGCTAGCGTCCCACGCATGGAAGCCATTCGCTCAGTCAAAATCGCCCGCGGTGTCGTTATTGGTGGGAAATTGCCCGTTTTGATCATGGGACCATGCGTAATTGAAAGCGAACGTCACGCCTTACGGATGGCGAAGTTGGTTCAAGCTTCCGCGAAGCGTGTAGGCTTTCCCGTGATTTTTAAAGCCAGTTACGACAAAGCGAATCGCACGAGTCACACCAGCTTTCGTGGCCAAGGTTTGGAAGAAGGCCTGCGTATTTTACAGTGCGTCAAAGATGCCACCGGACTACCAGTGACCACCGACGTGCACGATGCGTCACAAGTCTCCGCCGTTGCAGCGACCGTGGATTTAATCCAAGTACCGGCGTTGCTTTGTCGTCAAACCGATTTAATTGAAGCCTGTGCGCGTTCTGGAAAGCCAACTAGTATTAAAAAGGGTCAATTTTTAGCGCCGCAGGATTGTGGCAATATTGTCGCAAAATTTGAGGCGATCGCGGGTCAGGGAAAATTAGTACTGATCGAACGTGGCACCTCGTTTGGCTATAATACGTTGGTGAGTGATTTTAGGTCTTTGCCGATAATGCGCAGTTTTGGCGTGCCGGTGGTTTTCGATGGGACGCATTCAGTCCAGGCGCCAGGGGGCCTTGGCACAAAAAGTGGTGGTGCCGGCCATTTTGCGCCGATGTTGATGCGCGCCGCTATGGCGGTGGGGGTCGAAGGTGTGTTTTTGGAAACTCATGATGATTGGAAGAACGCCATGAGTGACGGCCCCAATGTGGTGCCAACGAAGGAATTAGCTGCACTGTTGAACGATCTGCGCGCGATTCATCGTGCTATTGGGCGTAAAGCGCCGCCTATTCCACGCAGTTAAGTAATAGGGACGACTACATTGGGGTTGGTAAGTACACCGAAACCGCCTCACAAAAATTGTGTCGCCCCAGACACTGATCTGTCTTTAGCGTGTGCCAGAAGCGTTTTTAAGTGATCGAAGGCCGTTGAGCGAAGGGGGGATAGGTGCGCCGTACACGCAAGCTCGGTAGTAGGTTGACCTAGATTTTTACGGCAATGCCCGCAATAGTTCTTGGTATCTGATTGTCAGAGGACCAAAGGGTCAACTTATGCGTACCATACCTGCGATGATCATTGGCGGCTGCCTAGTATTTGCTCTGGGTGCAATGCCTTGCGCACCTGCCATGGCGGTTGATCAATCACGAGCGACTCCACCTACCGTGACGGAATTAAAGTCGCGAATGAAGGCGTTGACGACTGAGGCGATGAAATCAGGAGATTTATGGACAGCAATACAAGCCGATGCGTACTCGAATCAAAAACTAGGAGTGCGTACCACAGGCGTGCTTGGAGCGAGTGAAATCATTGGCAACCCACTTTTTGCGTTTCCGCATTTAATTAATGCTTATTGGGATCGTGGTGATCGTTTAATCGTGGTCTCGGGTCCACGTGTTTATCAACTCTCTCCAGATGGTTATCCATTGGGTCTTTCTATTGCGACTACCGTGACCTCAACTTATTCAGGTCTCTCACGTGACGGTCGTTATCTGGCATTAATTGAAAGAACGGCAGAATTAAATTTACTTAAAGTCAGTGTTTTAGATATGTCAGACGGTAGTGAAGCCTGGAATGCCAGCGTCCCGCTGGTTCGTGGCGATGCGCTTTCTGGGCCTATTCATATTTCACCCGAAGGTCGATCTCTGGGATTTATCATTTATGACAGTAATGAAACCGCACCGCGATTACAGGTCGTACGTGCGTCGGGAAAACATGTCAGTGTTCCAGGCTATTGTCGCGCAACCGCAATTGGCGCCGAAGGAATTTGGGCTTTAGCTGAGCCACTGTCAAATATGACTGAGGAATCGTTGACGTGGTCAGTATTGTCTGCGGGCAAGGTGACTGAAGTTAAGCGTGGCGTAAGTGCGTTTGGCATTGCCGCCGTGCTATCGGCCGGACCAGAGCATCGCTTGCAAATTGTTACGGCAGAAGGAGCCATCGTTGAAGCTCCGCAGCCGATGGCGTTTTCACATAATGCACGATTGTATACCACCGGTGATTGGCTCATCGCCACAAATGGCTCGGCCCCCGCAGTTGCGCCGACGGGTGAACCTGAAGTGGATTTATTGGGTAATCCAATCGTCCAACCACAACAAGCCGCTGTCTCTACTTTAGCCTGCTATCGCTGGTTGGATTTAGTGAATCCTAAAAAGGCACTGCCCGTGTTTAAAATTGAAGGTCGGTGTTTAGTCAGTCACTTAACGCCGGGTTTATTCTTCTCCTTTCAGCCGGGAAAAATTCAAGCGGTCAACTTAACTGCGGAAACGATAACGCCGAAAGATATTCCGATACTCGGCCCCTTAACCGATGTGGATATCGCTCGTGGTCGCTTAATTTTAGAATATGCCGACGGGAAAAAACAAATACTCATGGAAGATGGCACCGAGTTATGGTCGGGTCCTGCGCGACGCGTCGTGATGTTGGATGCCTGGCGCGCAATCGTGCGCGATGAAAAAAATGCCGTGTCGTTAATACATCTCACCGTAGATCAAGCTCAGCGAAAAACATTGTCGTTGGATGTCCCTGATGCGACGTTTACCGAGTTTGAATATGATCGCTATGATCGCCGTTTAGTGGTGTCGCGTGGCAGTCGCTCATGGATTGAGTATGATGTGCAAACCGGCAAACGAATAGCGACACACGAAGGTGAATTGCGTAAACCGGTCGTGCCGATCTGGGGATCCCCCTATGGCCGATTTAGCGTGCAAGCTGCTCGCTTGGTGCCGCGTGATGTGCCTGCACCTGTCGAACCATCCGTTCAATGGAATCCTTGTGATGCGTGGCGTGTAGGTAGTTCGCTTATCGTGTTGGATCATCATGGACAGGTCTATGTGAGTGGCCGTAAGCGCGGGACTTATACGTCGATTGGTAATGTTAATTATGGTGATCATTTTGGTGTTTTAGGAAGCGACATGGGCATTGCGGATATAGATGGCTTGGCCGTGGCGAGTTTAGCTCAGGGACCAACCATTGTGCCTGCCCGTCCTGGAAGCGCCCAGCAGATGGGCGAAATGCCGGAAGGGCCGTGGAAAATAAAACGGTATTTTTACATGCCGCCGCGCTCGCCGTCGTTGATCTTTGATCCAACAAAATGTGGTTTCACGCCTCGCGTTTTACGCAGTCCAACAGGTGGAACGACCATGCTGATGGTGACCGACTCGGTGGTCATTGATGTGGATGCAAATTTGGGCAAAGCCTTTGGGATTGTTGATAAACAGGCATTACGCGACTTGGAATGATGTTGCTGCCGTAAAGATGGTGTCCGCTGAGTGATCAGCGAGCCGCCACTTTCCTCGGCCCCGATGTGTAGCACCATGCGGCCATGCAAATCCTCTTGGGCATTAGTGGTGGCATCGCTGCGTATAAAACGCCGGAACTGGTGCGCGAATTACGCCATCGTGGCCATACGGTGCGTTGTGTCTTAACGGCGGCAGCATCGCGTTTAGTGAGCGCTGAAGCGTTAGCGGCCGTGAGCCAACAACCGGTTGCAACCAGTGCCTGGGTGACGGATGGCACTATGCCGCATATTGATTTACCACGTTGGTGCGATGTGTTCGTCATTGCCCCAGCAACGGCAGATGTGTTGGCGCGTTGTGCGTTGGGTTTAGCCGATGATTTATTAACCACGGCGTATTTAGCCATCGAACCTAGTCGCCGCGTCATATTTGCGCCAGCCATGAATACGCAGATGTGGAATAAGCCGATTGTGGCATCGCATATCGCTGCTCTCAAAGCGACGGGCGCAATCATTTTAGATCCGGTCCCAGGTAATTTAGCATGTGGCGAACAGGGGGTTGGTGCGATGGTTGAGCCGAGTGTTATTGCGGGAGCCATTGGTTAATGGTCGTAGCCAAGTGCAACGGTGATGATATTCGCAATGCTGATGAAATGGCAACGGTTTTAAAAAAATCGGTTGGCCGTTCACTAGATCGCAAGAGCAAGTGTTCGAATCGTAGCCAAATATCGTCTTCCCTTAGTTCAGCGCGATGGTGGTGGCATCTCGCTTTTTTTAGTTTGCTATTGGTGTTGGCTTTGCCGTTGGTGGCGTTGGGCCTCGCACATCGAGTGTGGGTGCGGCGAAAAGGTTTAGTTGGTTTGCGTGAAAAATTAACCGGACGTGGTTCATCGATAACTCCTGGGCAAATATTGGTGCACGGTGTAAGTTTGGGTGAGGTTAATTTAATGCGGCCATTGGTGCCACATTTAGAGGCACAATTAGGTGCGCGCTGTTTTTTAACCACCACCACCGAAACTGGACGTGCGCGTTTGGATGAAGTTTTTGCTGACCGCCAGCGCGCTTTTTTGCCGCTCGATTTGCCGTGGGCGGTGTGGACTTTTTTACGTCGGACTAAACCGAGGTTAGTTATTTTATTAGAGCTCGAAGTGTGGCCAGTGCTGTTATGTATGTGTCATTTGCGCGGCATTCCGGTGATGTTGTTGAATGCCCGCGTTAGTGAGCGAAGTTTTCGCGGTTATCGACGCGCCGGCGCATTATTGCGGCCAATGCTGCGCCCGATGGCCTTAGCGTTGGGTCAAAATCCAACCTGGAGCGCGCGGTTAGTCGCACTGGGTATGCGCCGAGATCGCGTGGTCGTGAGCGGCTCCATGAAGGCTGACATGGTAGCGAGTGCGTCAATTGATGTGGCACAGCAGTTGGCGATACGATTTGGTTTACGTGGCCAACAACCATTATTGTTGCTGGCGTCAACGAGTGCTGGTGCGGCGGTGGAAGAACAGGTGTTGTTAAAAGATCAGCTGAGCGAGTGGGAACAACGTGGGTGGCAGGTAGTTATTTGCCCTCGTCACCCTGAGCGTGGCGCAGAGATAGCGACATGGATTAAAGTAAATGAAAAAATCCCGCGACGCACGTCATTGGGCGAAAGCGTTGATGGCGTGAATCAAATATTAATCGTGGATGAAATTGGAAAATTAGGCGCGTTGTACGCCTGGACTGCGCAGGTAAAAGGAATCGCCGTAGTGGGTGGTAGTTTGGGTTCAGGTCGCGGTGGGCAAAATATGTTGGAGCCAGCCGCCGCCGGTTGTTGTACCGTGGTGGGTTGGGATACGCGTAATTTTCCAGATGCGATGGCGCTGTTGCGCGAAGAAGGCGGCGTGATTGAAGTTAATGCCGGTAATTGCCAGGCGGTGTTAGGGACACTGGCTAAAGATCAGTCGCGACGAATTGAAATTGGTGCAAGAGGGCAACAAGCCTGGGCACGTGGTCGTGGCGCTGTGGCGCGAAGTGCGGTATTGGTCGCACAATTTTTTCGCATGGCTTAATGCAAAGATGTTTTGGGAAGACGGGTGCTGGTGATTGTGTCGCTCAATTTTCCATCACCATACGCGGCAGGAGTAAACTCATGGCTGATTTACCACTTATCACGGTGCTCGGTGGGTTGCTGGCCGTGCCGTGCATGATCGCCGTGACCCAAGGTGGCGATAAAACGACGCAGGGTTTAGCCGGTGTTGGTGCGGTAATCGGTACGTGGTTGGCTCTTTATCCCCACATAGATTTTCTTGAAAAATTAACGTCAGGTACTTTATACCAAGTTATAGCCATCTTGGCGCTCGTTTTGGCGGTGATCATCGCCATTCGTACAAAGCATCAGATCATGGGGACGCTGATGGTGACTGCCGGCTCTTTGATTGCTATGCGCGCGCTGGGAATCGTCAGCTGAACCGGACTTTACTTCCGAGCTGAGTCCTCACACTCCGCGCTCTTCGCTCATCCATCGTTCCATCATCATAGACCGATATAAGGATTTCCTATGGCCCGCAGTCTCTTTACCTCTGAATCCGTCTCCATGGGGCACCCCGATAAGGTGTCCGATCAGATCAGCGATGCGATCCTTGACGCCTTCTTGGCGCAGGACCCCCGCAGTCGCGTGGCCTGTGAGACCTTAGTGACCACCGGACAGGTCGTCGTCGCTGGCGAAATCACCTCAAAGGGTGTGATTGACGCAAACGATATTGTGCGTCGTACGCTGCGTGAAATTGGCTACGACCAACCTGGTATTGGTTTCGACGCAGATAGCTGCGGCGTGATGATTGCCATTCATAAACAATCTCCCGATATCGCGATGGGCGTTGATGAAAGTAAAAATAAAGAACAAGGCGCTGGCGACCAAGGCCTGATGTTC
>SYDV01000216.1 GCA_005801395.1 Planctomycetia bacterium
AAATACGAACGGCACGCCGATTCCGACGAGAAACGCCGCTCGAACTCCGGGAGGGTTTTAGGGAAGTCTTGCCAAAGTTCGGTTTCTTTGCTCATGGCAGGAGCTTAGCGAAACATGACCTTAGTAAAGGGGATAGGCATGCTGGTCTATCAGGCCGATTTAGCCTGGGAGCCATTCCGACAGCACTCACCGGCATATTACCACGAGCCATACGCCGACTGGCGAAACTAGCACCGAAATTAATATTAGAAATTAAGCCCGGGACTTCCGAATCTGTTTTTAGCGCCCTGAGCGAGCGTAAAATTGACGCTGGCGTATTCGCATTACCTCCGTTTAAACTGCCCAGCCGTTTTGCCGTGGAGGTGGTGCGCAAAGAACCGTTGATTTTGTTGTCTAAAAAAGGAGCGGGAAAAACACGCCGCGAAAAACTTGAAAATAATCCTTACGTTTGTTTCGATTCCAAGTCATGGGCTGGCAGCGGCGCAGCCAAATTCCTTAAAGATCAGAAAATTCATATCCAACCATCCTACGAATTAGATGCGCTAGAGCCGATTGAAAAAATCGTACAAGAAGGCATGGGCGTTACGCTCGTGCCACTTTGGTCAGGATTGGATACCAATTCGCCCGATCTCGAAATGGATATCATAAACAATGATAGCTACAGCAGAAAGGTGGCGCTGGTGTCACCGAATAACGGTAGCCATCCCAAAGTCATTGCGCTCTTGCGTGAGGCGTTACTCGCCGACGCGAAGACATTGTAACGTTGACAGACGGTATTTTCCAAAGCTAGCCAGCCATGGGTGCACAGCAGCAGATCCGCTCATTGATCAGCTACACCGAGGCGAATTCGGTGTACCAATTCAACCACTCAGTTTATTATACCAATTCCGAGTCAAACATGCCGGATGTAAGAAAAGAATGAATTAACAGGAGGAACGGAGAAACATCGGAAGAGGGAGGGAAATCATGAAAATATCGATATTTATCTCTCGCCTCTGTCTTGCCTTCCCTCCGTTTCTCCGTTCCTCCTGTTCATTCTCTTCTGATTTAGGCAATGATGACCCGGAATTGGTATTAATCATACTACAATATAATGAATCGTGGCGTTTACGGTAAGCGCAAATGCTGTAACGACGTCGACTGGAATGGTGGGCGCGCGGTGGTCGACGACCATTCATCCAGAAAACGAGCAGCGGAAACGCACACGCGACCTTGGCAGGCGCCCATGCCGCAGCGGGTTAATAATCGCGCTTCGGTCCAGGAATGACAGGCCGCAACGGATTCGGTGGTAACATCTTCGCAACGACACAGGAGCACCTTGGGAGTGGCAAGTGCTTTGAGTTCCGAACGTAGAGCAAAGCCGCGTTCTAAATGGGCCGCGAACGCGCGGATGGCAAAGCGTTGCGGCAATAAAGCGGTGGCTGTATCCAACTGATGTGCAACTCCGTGGCCAGCAATACGACCTTCTATGATTGCGGCATCGACACCACCAATACCGATCACCTCACCTGCACATAAAATAGAAGGATGACTTATCTGCAGTAATTCGTTCACCACCTCGCGACCTTGCTCTATTTGACAGCCAAGCGGCATTCGTGACCAATACCCATGCCGCATAGTGCCACACGTGGTTCGCCTGTAGCGAACGGCGAATGACCATATTGCCCACATAGCTCAGCGCTGTCGCGACAGTTATGCCAACAGGAACGACGTATTCCTGTTTATTGACTGTTATTTTATTTCTTAGTTGAGCGACCTCAGACATGCTGCACCGCCGATAAAAAACGATCCGCCGCAAATGGCGCTGTCGGCAAATGTGGCGTGTCACCGCACATCATTTCCACCAGCAAACGCGCGGTTGCCAGAGCAGTGGTAATACCCAGACCTTCATGACCAGTGGCGAACCAGACACCGATGTGCGAACAACCGATTAATGGCAGATGATCGGAAGTCGCTAGGCGAAAACCGATCTAACTGCGAATCGCCTGCCTCAGCCCCGTTCTCCATCTTTCAATGGAGTTAAGCTGTGCTTTGTGGCGGACTGATGCGGACGCGCGGGCGGGCAAATTAATCATCTCCCGCTTTCCAAATAGCGATTACCTCGTGAGGTCTCTCAGATTAAACGCTGTGGCAATAATCGCGAATCGCTGGATAGAGCGCACGGAAACGTCCACTGATGGCCTGATATGCTTTCACCGCTTTGCGATCTGGGGTAAATGTTTTTACCACGGGACCAGCAGCGCAGGCGGTTTTCACGGACACGCCGCAAGCACCCACTAAAGCTAAACGCGCGCCACCGAGGGCTGGACCAGCATCAGCGCCTTCGCGTAACACGATGCGCGCATCGCAGACGTTGGCGAGGATTTGCATCCACACATCGCTGCGTGTGCCGCCGCCGGTCACCGTGGCTTCTTTCACCACGGTGCCCGCCTCACGAATCAGGCGCAGAGATTCTGCTAAGCCAAGACTAATGCCTTCGAGCACAGCGCGCGTCAAATGGGCTCGGGTGTGTAAACGCGCTAAACCAATAAAGGCACCGCGTGCTTGGGCATCACACAATGGGGTGCGTTCGCCGGTCAAATACGGCAAAAAGGTTAAGCCTTCTGCACCGAGCGGCGCGCTGCCAGCTTCGTTGCACAATTTTCCAAAATCAACACCAGGGGCACAGGTATCGCGGTACCACTGCAACGAACCAGCTGCGGATAACATGACACCCATTTGATGCCAAGTGCCTGGGATGGCATGACAAAACGTGTGTAAGCGACCGTCTTTTTCAGGGCTATAGCCTTTGGTCGTGGTAAATACCACGCCCGAAGTTCCCAATGCAATCGTAGTTTGGCCTGGGCTGACACTGCCAGCGCCAACTGCGCCAGCAGCCTGATCACCAGCACCGCCAACCACGGGCACGCCAACGGGAATACCAAGTTCTTTGGCTGCAGCAGCGTGCACCGTGCCACTGATCTCGGTGCCTTCAATTAATCGACCAAGGTAACTTTCATCAATATTACAGACCGCTAACATTTTTTTCGACCATCGGCGTTTAGCGACATCCATTAATAACATGCCAGCGCCGTCAGACATTTCGGCAACCTTGTCACCCGTCAGGAGAAAGCGCAGGTAATCTTTGGGCAACAATACGGTACGAACGCGTTTCCATAATTTCGCTTCGTTGCGCTGTACCCACAGTAATTTTGGTGCCGTAAAGCCGACTAAGGCGCGATTACCTGTTTCTTTGATGACTCCGGGAAATTTTTTATGAATTAAATCGCATTCGGCCTGGCAGCGACCATCATTCCACAAAATTGCTGGGCGCACGACTTGGTCTTTGGCATCCAATAAGGTCGCCCCGTGCATTTGACCGCCGATGCCGATGCCTTCAATTTTTTCCTTTGGACATAATTTGATGACCTCGCGCACGGATTGGACTAAGCCCTTCCACCAATCGCTGGGATTTTGTTCACTCCACAACGGACGTGGCGTCGATAATACATATGCAGCAGTGGCTGAGGCAAGAATTTTACCGTTGCGCGCAACGAGAACTGTTTTGCAACCAGAGGTTCCGAGATCAATTCCAAGTACGGCCATGGGTTTTTCCTAAGTAGAATGTCGATGTGGCAAAAGTCAGATAAGCGTACGTCGTGATTAGTGAGCTGGCGGCACGTTTTGCTTAGCGATCTTAACCGTCAATGGGTCTTTTTTCGCTTTTTTCATGCTGCGGGCGGCAATTAAACGTTTCGCCTCTTTGGACTTTTTGCCCTTCGGCGTCAATTCATCCCAGCGATCAATTAAACCCTCTTTCAAGTCCTTATAACGTTGAATCGACGCTTCGATGACTTGATGGGCAACCAAGCGATCTTCCCAACCGTAGGTGTCCGACTTTTTCCCTTCTAAATCTTTATAGATGTTAAAGAAATAGTCGACTTCAGCCAAATAATGGCTGGCTAAATGTTGTAGGCCATGGACCTCGCGCATACGCGGATCACTAACCGGCACGGCTAAGATTTTATGATCCAAACCCATATCATCGCGCATGATAAGCACGCCTAGGGGACGCACTTCAATCAGACAGCCCGTAAAGGTAGGATGTTCAACGATTACCACGACGTCCAACGGGTCACCGTCTTCGGCGTGGGTCTGTGGGATAAAACCATAAGCACCGGGATAATGGACTGGACTATAGAGCGTCCGATCAAGCCGGAACACGTTCATTTGCTTGTCGTATTCGTACTTGTTCGATGAGCCCTTCGGAATCTCGATAACGGCATTGATAACGTTTGGGATATCGGTTCCCGTTGGGAGATCCATGTAGTTGGTCATAAGTCCTCGTGGTGATGGGCGAAGAAGCTAACCAGCAGTGGTCAAACCGCAACCCCAGGCAGTCCTTCATAAACGGCAATAAAATCACGAATTTGCCTGAATGAAAGCGGTTCCACAAAACACTTGGCTTTCATAAAATCGGCCTAGCATGCTCACCACATCTCTTAAAGAACCTCTCCGGAGCCCCTATGGCCAAGTCATTTACCCCCTACTTCAAAAATATCCCTGACATTCGTTACGAAGGGCCGCAGTCGGACAATCCACTCGCCTACAAATACTTTGATCCGAAGGCTAAGATCCTCGGCAAGCCAATGAAAGATTGGATGCGCAACGCGGTTTGTTACTGGCATACCTTCCGTGGTACGGCGCTCGACATTTTTGGACCAGGCACGTTGGTTCGTCCATGGGAAGATGGCACCAACTCGTTGGATATGGCCTTAAAACGCACTGAAGTGGTGTTCGATTTCGTCTCGAAATTGGACGTTGAATATTATTGCTTCCATGATCGCGATGCTTCGCCTGAAGGCAAAGATTTAACGGAAACCAACAGCAACCTGTGGGCCATCGCCGAAAAATTAAAATCGCTGCAAAAAGCCAGCGGTATTAAATTGCTGTGGGGCACCGCCAATATGTTTAGTCACCCGCGTTACAGCCAGGGTGCGTCGACCAGTCCAAATGCGGATGTGTTTGCCCATTGCGCTAATTCGGTCAAAGAAATGTTAGATGTCAGTAAATTCTTAGGCGGCGAAAACTACGTTTTCTGGGGTGGTCGCGAAGGCTACAATACGTTGCTCAACACCGATATGGGTCGCGAAGCAGATCACGCTGCGGCGTTCTTCCATATGGCGGTGAATTACGCTAAGAAAATTGGCTTTAAAGGCCAGTTCTTAATCGAACCAAAAGCCTGCGAACCAACCAAGCACCAGTACGATTTCGACTCCGCAACCGTGCTCGGATTCTTGCGTAAATACGGCCTAGAAAAACATTTCAAACTGAATATCGAACAAAATCATGCAACCCTCGCTGGTCATGATTTCTGTCACGAATTAGCGGTGTGCGACGCCAACGATGCCCTTGGTTCAATCGACTCGAATCGTGGTGACGTGATGAATGGTTGGGACACGGATCAATTCCCCAACGACTACCGTGAATGCGCACAAGCCTGGACGATTATTCTGCAAAAGAAGAACGGCCTTGGAACCGGCGGACTCAACTACGACGCCAAAGTTCGCCGCGATAGTTACGACATCGAAGATATGTTCTACGCCCACATTTGCGGCATCGACACCTGGGCGCGCGGCCTGCGTATTGCGGAAAAAATTATTAAAGACGGAAAAATCAGCGGTTTTGTTGATCAGCGCTATAGCAGTTATGATAAGGGCATTGGCAAGACGATCGAAAGCGGCAAGGCCACATTCGAATCCTTGCAGAAGTATATCTTAGCCAAAGGTGAAGCTGCTCCCAACAATTCGGCTCGCCAAGAGTATCTTGAAAACTTGATCAACACCTACTGCTGAGGTTTTCATGACGATCGCCGATCATAGTGCTCCATTAGCTCAGATCGGCGATCGCCCTGGTTGGCAAAACGCTATACCAACCGACCATACCTTTGTATCATCCCGAGAGTCGAGGTCGAATATGGACGTTGTCGTCGCCCCACTGGTTGGCGGAACCACGATGGTGCCGCGTGATATTCATTGCCGACTTCTCTACACGGGATTCACCACCGTAACGCCTGACTCGTGGGCTCATTCTCTGTGTAATCCGTATTGGCGGTTATATCAAAACTTGGACGACGGCGCTTCTGTGCTGACACCTGATGGTGAATTTCATTTACCCGCTGGTCGTTTGGCATTGATTCCCGCATGGGGGCGCTTTCAAAGTCGCTGTATTCGTCCCGTTCGTCATTTTTATATTCATTTTGATCCGCAGGGTTTAAGTGGCGATTGGGAACGAGAACATTTTACTCGCCCGATTATTTTGCCGGCTGATGCGGAAAGCGAAAAATTTGCGCTCTCACTTCATACACGCGATGAGCAGTCCTTATTATGGCGTTCACGCATTCAAAATTTAGTGCTAAGCACCTTGATTAAAGCCTTAGATAATTTGCCAGAAGGCGTTTTGGAACGATTCGATCAACAAGTCGCTGGTCGCGACCCAGTTGCTCCGGCATTACGTCACATCGAAGGTAATTTACATGATAAATTACCGGTCCCAACATTGGCTAACTTATGTAATTTAAGCGTCGACCATTTCAGCCGCGTCTTCCGTCAATTATTGGGTCAGACTCCCACTCGCTATATTCAAGAACGCCGCGTCGCAGTAGCGGCAGAACGTTTAGTCAGCACGAATGATGATATCACTTTAGTCGCGGCAGAAACTGGTTTTGCTAACCGCTATCATTTTACCCGCGTTTTTGCCCAACGCATGGGCGTACCGCCAGCGTCTTATCGACGAACTGGTCGGGTATAAGGGAAGGCTTTTTTTGTCCGGAGGTCCGGAAGTCCTGAGGTCCAAAGCGAACCCAACCTCACCCCCTACCAATACCAATTTCATCCATGCGCTTTTTAAGGGTAATGCGATTAATTCCTAATATTTCGGCTGCGCGTAACTGATTGCCTTCCGTACGGGACAAGACTTCGCGCAAGAGTGGCTCCTCCATGGCATCGACGTATTTCGTATAGACCGAACCGCTATGCTGGTTGATGAGTCTTGCTGCCAAGCTGGCCGCAGCGGAGTGAAACGAAGAATACGATGGACCATCAGCGCTGCCTGGAGGCAAGGATAAATTATTGGAACCGATAATGCCGCCGGTGGCGAGCACGGCGGCTTCTTCTAAAACATGTTTTAATTCGCGGATATTACCTGGCCATTGATGACGGCGCAAAACCGCCATTGCTTCATCGGTAAGAGCTAATGACCGTCCTAAACGGTGGGCCGCTCGCGCCAGGACATGACGCACTAATGCGGGTAAATCATCCAAGCGATCTATTAACTTCGGCAAGGTGATGGTCACTACACGTAAACGGTAAGATAAATCTTCGCGAAATCCGCCAGTCGAAGTTAATTTACTTAAGTCGCGATTGGTTGCGGCTATAACGCGCACATCGACGGTTAATTCTTGTTCGCCACCGACTCTTATGAATCGTTGATCTTCTAAGAAACGCAGCAGTTTTACTTGAGCTAACGGCGGCAACTCTCCCACTTCATCAAGAAATAACGTACCACCGTGGGCTGCTTCAACACGGCCAATTTTTCGCGTACGCGCATCGGTGAAGGCCCCCGCTTCGTGGCCGAATAATTCACTCTCGACTAAATTCTCTGGTAACGCGCCACAATTAACGGCAATAAATGCACCGTCGCGACGTTTCGAATATCGATGCAGAGCACGTGCGACTAATTCTTTTCCCGTACCCGAATCACCACACACCAAAACACCCAGATCCGTTGCTGATGCGGCTGCGATACGACGATAAACCTCCTGCATCGCCGGCGTTGCGCCAATAATTTCGCCTTCAACTAATTTGGTGTCACTGCTTGGTTGCGCCGCAGCGGCTAAAACATCTTCGCCTAGTGCGCGACGCACTAACCTCAGCGTCCGATCTAAATCCAACGGTTTAGGTAAATAATCAAATGCACCACGCCGTACGGCTTCCACCGCCGTATCCATAGTGCCATACGCGGTACTGACCACGACTGGCACATGAGGATGGTCGTCTTTGAGCGCCTTCAGTAAATCCAATCCGGATTCTCCTGGCATACGCACATCAGTAATTACCAAATCCGGTTGGTGGCGACGCACATGACGACGAGCAATTGCCGCATCAGCGGCGACCACAACCGTATACCCCTGCGTTTTTAACACTTGCTCTAAAGCCCAGCACACGGCCGCATCATCATCGACGATGAGGATCGTCGCCGGAGAGGAGTCAGTGATTTCAGTTGCTGCCATGATCCTAGCCTAGCTCACTCCGCACGCGGCAACCCCCCGGCCCAGACCTAGCCCTCAGGTGCGTATGATGCGTCCAGCGGATAACTTAAACTTGACGTTTCCCGCGTTTTGAGGGTACAAATGGAGCACAAACAAGGGAATTCCATGCGTTTACTACCAACGA
>SYDV01000217.1 GCA_005801395.1 Planctomycetia bacterium
AAATGGCCCCAGCCTTTTTGCCGTCTCAAAAGAAACGTATTTCACCGAAGCAAATAATGATCACGCAAGACCTCGGACTTCGGACCTCGGACAATCCTTCTCGTTATTCACGCCTTTGATCCGATACCGTCGAACCAAAATTACGCTGAACCGAACGAGTTTTCCGCCTTTTCAGTCTCGTTATACAAAAAAAAGACACCCAGTCATATGCGACCGGGTGTCTTTGAATCTTAGGCGACGAGCGCAATAAATTAGACGATTGGCTTCGGCTTCATGCCGATGTGCGGGTGAGCTGCACCCTTGTAGACTTTAAGGCGCTTCAATTGGTGACGGCCTTGAACGGTCTTTGGCAGCATGCGCTTGATTGCCAAGTAGAACACTTCTTCTGGCTTGGCTGCGTGCAGGACGCCTAAAGGAATTTCTTTGATGCCACCAACAAAGCCGCTGTGGAAGCGGTAAACTTTACTGACGGTCTTTTTGCCGGTGAAAACCAAGCCTTCAACGTCAGTGACAACCACAAAATCACCGTTGTCGGTGCTTGGGGTCCAATCGACTTTGTTCTTACCCATGAGGATCGTAGCGACCTTCACAGCAAGTTGGCCAAGGACGACGCCTTTCGCGCTGGCATGGTGCCAGTTGCGGACGACAGCTTCATTTTTTACGAACGTGGTTTGCATAATATGGCCTCAGGGCCCAAGGGCTCAAATGGAGGGTGTTTTAAAAGGGTCGCGCAGGCTAGTGTGCCAGCGGTCAGACGCAAGCAGGGCTAATTGCCCTTCAGGACCAGCAGGCCGGCTTCAATTTCTTGCACGATCAAGTCAATCTTGTCGTAATTGCGGTCGGTTGGTGGCATAACCATCGGAGGCTGTCCGTTGTTCAGCTCTTTCATGCGCATGTTAATGATGGTCACAAAGTTGTAATAACCGCCGACTTTGAAGATCGCTTCGGCATATTGGGTGTTGGCCAAGGTCATAGGAGGTTCTCGTGGGGGGGCCTTGTTTAGCGGACAAATCACGTTGGTCAAATCGTTTACGTGAAATGCTCTTTGCGCACGGGCCAAAGGCCTATTCAGACCCCTTGAACGATGGTCAACCGTTGGCCTCTTCACGCCTGCGGAGTCCCTCCTAGAGTTCGCCTCCCCGACCATGACCAGTTAAACTGCGAGGATTCCGTGAACGAACCGATCAATACGTCTTTGGCCTACCTTAATGGCACCTGGAAGCCCCTGAATGAATGCTTGGTGCCAGTGAACACGCATGCTTTTCAGTATGGCACCGGCTGTTTTGAAGGCGTTCGCGGTTACTGGGATGGTACTCACCTTAATTTGCTATTTCTCAAAGATCATTTTGAACGTCTGCACCGGAACGCGGCGATGTTGTTGATGCATGCGCCTTCAGTGAGCGAAATGTGTGAAATAGCCATTCAGGCGATTCGCGCAAATGATCCTAAACATAACGTGTACCTGCGACCAATGGTGTACAAAAAAGGCACTAATTTAGGTCCCGTGTTGGTGAATGTGCCAGATGGTTTCTTGCTCTACACCCAACCGTTAGATGCTTATTTCCCAGCGCAAAAGGGACTTAATGTATGCGTCTCTTCATGGCGCCGCATTGCTGACAATACCTTGCCCGCTCGCACCAAAGCGACTGGTGGTTATTTAAACAGCGCTCTCGCGAAAAGCGAAGCGATGATTAATGGCTATGACGAAGCGATTTTCTTAAATGATCGCGGCCAAGTGTGTGAAGGCTCGGCGGAAAATATTTTCATCGTGCGCGATGGCACGTTGTACACGCCTGATCGGTCGTCGGATATTCTCGAAGGAATTACCCGCAAGGCAGTATTTCAATTAGCGAAGGATCGCAACATTCCATTTAGCGAACGTCCAATTGCACGAACCGAATTGTATATTTCGGATGAAATCTTTTTGGTCGGCACTGGGTGTCAGATTAGTCATGTGCGTTCTGTAGATAAGCGCGTGATTGGCGATGGCAGTCGTGGTCCGTTGACGACGCGCATTGCCGAAGCCTACGACGAAGCCGTCTACGGTAAAAATCCTGCTTATCGTCACTGGTTAACGCCGGTCATTGGCTAACACCGTGACGTCCGTCGATGCCGTTTTAGGTCGTCTGTTGACCTTAGCGGCGACGGCAACGCATCACGCCGCTGCGCGTCATCAACAACAATTAAACGATGACGCAGCTGCGATTGCCGTCGTTGATGCCTTATTAACGGTCGAACGTGATCACGGTGATCGCGATGATATAGGATCAGTCGTTGCCTGCTATGGCGCGTGGTTTGGCGAATGGCTGGTGCGTCATCGTCAAGCACAATGGATTGCCTTGCACGAATCATTTGCACCACGCATTAAAATAGGCTTATTGGTTTTCTCGCCGATGGATCTGGTGGCTCGGTATATCACCAAAAAGGACACGCTCACGTTAGCTGATTGCCTCGCACGTTTGGATCTTCCGACCGTTATTTCCGTTCCGGCCCATCAAACGGCCACAATCGCACAGTGGAATAACCTAGCGAATGATCCGCGTTTCATCGCCGATGATGTCCCATGCGATAGTGAAACCGCGCGGGCCATGTTAGATCCCTGGTTGGCGGAATTATCATACGAAGGGAAACACGTTTGCTGTTTAGGTGCAGGAGGTGGGCGACACGCGCCGTTATTCGCTCGCCTCGGTGCACAAGTTACAGTGGTCGACATTGCGGAAAAACAATTGGCCATCGATCAACGCCTAGCCAAGCAATATAGCTTACCCATAATCACGATTCAGAGCGGCGTAGATCAGTTATCCCAGTTGGCCGACCAACAATTTTCCGTGGTCGTACAACCCGTTGTCAGCTGCTATGTACCACAGCTCGCGGACGTCCATAAATCGATTGCCCGAATTTTATTCCCAGGTGGATTATATGTGGTACAGCACAAACATCCGGCATCAGCGCAATTAAGTGCAACCTCACCGTGGAAAACCACCGTGCCTTATAATGATGGCCAAATGTTACCGTATGTCGCTGGCTATAACCATCGTGAAACGGGAACGGTGGAATACCTACACACCCTGGACGCGCTCATCGGCGACCTTTGCCGCGCAGGATTTGCCATTGAAGACCTGAGCGAACCCCGCATGGCAGATTATTTCGCGCCGCCAGATAGCGCAGAAGAACGCGCGGTCCATGTGCCACCCTATTTGAAGATAAAAGCACGACGACGTGAGTTGTAAAATAAACCGGTAATTTACTTAATCATTGACCTCAGTTTTTCAAATCGCGATAGAAGTATTCGGTCAACGTGATAACATAGCTCATACCGTAAGGAATTTAGGTAAAGAGTATTCCACCAAAGATCTTGGCACCAATCACTTCGATTTATTTACCACCGGCGCTGGCCAGAGATTGCCATTGCTCAATAAGATGGCCCATTTTTTCGGCGTTACATTTGTTGGCCAATTGGCGATAAAGGAGTCATCCTTTTTTGCGTTTATCGTTTGCTGATGGTCTTTGATCAGTTGTTTTAATTGCTGCGACAAATCGGACGATTTCCATTTTGCGAAAAATGTTGGGTCAGCGCCGCTGCCTGAGCCACGAATACTGACCGTCCGATAAAACCAGCTGAGGGCATGTTGCGCTTCGTCTTCAGATGGTGCGATTGCGAGTAAATCCAACCACATGAGACATAACGAATACCGATCAGTAATAACTCCAAGGCTAGAGGCGGCCAATGAACAGGCCTTTCGATCAATAAGAAAGGAACGCAATAATGGTATAAAAGCCGGATCGCGACAGCGGCTGGCGGCGGCGATGGCTGCCGTTTTCTCGTCCCAATCGCTGGCGGAAAACGCTTTGATAATGGCTGGGGTCCATTGCGTTGATAATTGTTCGGGGATAAGCGTTAGGGCTAAGGTTCTTAGCCGTGGGGAAATATGTTTTAACATGACCTGCAAAAACATTTGCCATTGATCAGGGCGATAAGCGGGATGCCGTTTGAGGTGATGCATCCAGATTGCGGCCGCGGCATTGCCGGTGGTGGGATTGGGAATGGTGGTATCAACGCGAGCGTGTGCCGATAATGATAGATTAAATGGCTGCTCAGGAAAACCTTCCGTAATAGCGACTTCAATCATTGGCTTGAGCGCATGTTCATCTACCGAGCCATGGAGTAATAAAATGGCTGCCGCATCGCGCACTCGTTTATCGTGGTGACCAAAATAGATGAATGCTGTATTCATGACGCGCTGTGCACGCACCGCATCCATGCTGGCGATTAAATCAGGGTTAGCTAATTCACCGGCATCGGTTGTTGAGGTGACGGGTGAAAACCGTTTATTGAGCACGGACAAAATGGTCGCCCAGGGTTGCGTCCCTTGTACGCTATCTTTTTCCTCCGTGAGGAACGGTAACGGTTCCTGTTCAAGCAAGGAAATGAGATGATCAATCGCGAGGGGATCTGGAATTTGTCCTAAACCATGAAGGGCGTACACCGAACCTCGACTCGCATGTTGTTTCAATACGGGTAAATAAAGTGGAATATTCATCGCTGAAAAATCAGCCTGAACTGGCAAGCGTTGACCTGTGGAGGATTGTTTATTTCCTAAGGCGGAAATATGTTGTTGTAAAACATCTGCCGTTTGCTGTGGGGTTGGTAAAATAAGTTCAATGGTGGCACTCGCCCAGCGCGGATCCTTATCAATGGGCTTGGGCCCCATGCCAAGATCGTGAAACATGCGTAAAGTCCAACGTCCAGGACGATTGAGGCGCACGAATTCATAAGGATAGACGGAAATATAACTGCTGCCTAGGGGATCAACGGCGATGGGCGATATAATTCCACCACCACCAAGCACCCAATTATTCTCTAATGAATCACTGGCAAATTCACCGGCATCGTTAATGGCTTCAAACCAGATGCGGCTTGGGCGATGGCCTCGGCCATCGCCGCCGGCAATCCAATTAAATTCAGAAAGCCCACTATTATGAATAACATAATGAATAACCAATGGTGAACCAATTAGTATTGGACTTACAGGTACGTGAAGCGAGGTGCTGAGGTTAGGATTTAACGGACGCACGTTCGCCTGTTCAAGTGGCGCATAACCTAGTGGCGGTTGATGATCAGTTGCGGATAAGGTCCCCAAAAGTAAGAAAACACAAAATAGCCAATAAAAACATAGGTTTATTATAGTGCGACGCTGGACAAGTGAGGCACGAATAAAAATTTGGTGGAACGACTGAAATCGCCAGGGGAATAATGATGCGATGGGCATATCCACGATCCTCGCGTGAGGTTGGCAGCATGGTGTCATTTTATCCGGGTCTATGTCCTTGTGGTTGAGCTCTCGTTGGGTGTTTGTCTTGCTGTATCAATAGCAGACGTCCAGCGGTTGCATGGTGAAAATATCCTACTTAGTGCGTTTCGCAGGAATGTTTTGCCTTGTTGGTGGCAGCTTAGTCAAGTCGGAAGTGAATGGCATATGCCAATTCAGGAGATCAGGGTGGTTTTCCAGTTGGTGACGAAGGCATCACTGGTTCCCGCATTTTCATTGTGACATGCGTTCTTCATTAAAACCGAGCGGCGTCTTTGCCATCAACGACCAATCAAGGGAAGGTGGATTAGCGAGGTAATTTCCTACATTATCAGCACCTTTGAGCACGGAAGCGTACGGGAGCGCAGCTCGGAGAATGTAACTAAAGAGCGCAACCAGAAATCCGATACCGACTTTGTGTATTCTTGCTAAGCACGGCGTCATGAAAATGACTGATCTGCACTTGAGAAGTCGTTGCGACTCCAGTAGTTTTACGTCAGATTATCCCCGTTAGCACAATCAGAATGGAATTATCCATGACATCGGATTCTCCTAAATTAGCGACGGACGACTTAAACAAATGGATGCCGTCACTTGATCCAGCGCATGAGCCAGAAAAAACCATTAGCTCTCTGGGGTTAGAAGCGGGTGCGAAGCCTCGTGCTTCGTTAAATCTACATCGCCTGGGATATGAAATTGGTGTAGAATTAGGCCGTGGTGGCATGGGGTTAGTCAATAGTGCACGACAGGAAGTTTTTGATCGTGAGGTGGCCGTCAAACGTCTAATAAGCGATGAATCGCATCATCAAGAAGCGATGAAGTTTTACGCTGAGGCTGTGATTACGGCACAATTAGAACATCCACATATTGTGCCAATACATGATTTGATGTCGACGGCTGATGGAAAATTGCAATTAGTTATGAAACGCGTGAACGGTTTTTCATGGCGGGATTTGCTTCATCCTCGAACACCCGAACATCGTAATCGCGCGAAATCGTTAACTTTGAATGACCATCTTGATATCATGCTGAAAGTTTGCGATGCGGTGTCGTTTGCTCATGAGCAAGGCGTGTTGCATCGGGATATAAAGCCAGAAAATATTATGGTTGGTAGTTATGGCGAAGTATTAGTCATGGATTGGGGTTGCGCGGTGGTATTTGGTGATCGCGAACATCATTCAATCGTGCCGCGAGTAGAGGAA
>SYDV01000218.1 GCA_005801395.1 Planctomycetia bacterium
AATGGCTAACCACCGAACCGCTAAAACAACCGCCAGGTACGGCGTATAATTACACGAACGGTGGTTATGCTCTGATTGCTCGCCTAATCGAGGTCATTTCTCAAAAAACATTTCATCAATTTCTACAAGAGCGCATTCTTGATGTGCTTGGCATGCATCAAAGCAGTGTAGTTAATAAAAGTTTTAACGGCGCGGGCAATATGCAAGCCAGCTTGAATGATTATGCGAAGTGGGACCATGCGCTTTGGACGGGTTCCTTAGTGAAGTCAGCGACCTGGAGCATGATGACGGAATCTGGCAAGCTCGATAATGGCACATCCGTCAACTATGGCTTCGGCTGGTATGTCACGCATGAAAATGGGATACTGGTAGAAATGCTGCACGGTGGCAGTGGTGCTCCTACCGGTAATGCCCGTAATGTGGTGCTTCGTGACATTCGCAAGAAATTGACCGTAGTATTTTTCTCGCGTGAAAATCCACAATTAAGCATAGCGATGAGAACGCGAATCGCCAATGAAATTCGTTCTTGCGCTTTGAATATGCCGTGACGTTAAGCGTTATAGAACGGTTATTTTATGTAATAAATGTTGTTGGCTGCTGTTCTAACAACGACTCTCTTGGTAACGGTAACGGTGATGATATTTTCCTTCAGAGGCGGAAAAATTGTGGATAGTCCCAAAGCTTAAATGCCATTGTCACTCGCCAGCATTCCATAACCCGCTGACGAGTAAGCTGCGTGGTTGGGTTGGTATGCCGAATTCACCACGATGCAGTTGATCAATTAACAGATCTGCTCCCGCAGCGCCCATTGCTGGCCAGTCTTGGAAAATACCGGGAATCTTGCCGTAACGATCACGACAGTCTAGGCTGATGACGGGTAGATTTTCGGGTACCGTAAACGGGAACGCTATTTTTTCCTGAAGGGGATAATGATGACCTCCTAGGATCATGATATCGACTTGATGTTCATGCTGCCAAACGCGTAATTCTTCTGTCGCTATGTTGACCGGCATATAAAGCGGAATGCGATTTTCCGCACGTATCGATTGCTGAGCATGTAGATAGGCCGCTGTCCATAAATGATGGGTTTTCACATCAGCGCGTTGTGGCAGAGCAAAGCCAATGCGCTGATAACCCATGCTCAGCGCCTTGGCAAAGACGGTTTGCATGGCATGGAAATAATCATGCACCACGCGGTGAAAGAGCGGATCGGCCATATTATAACCAAATTCGATAACCGAATACGGTAGCCAGTTGAGCGCAACACGATGTTGTGAGCTGGAATGTGGTGCGATAAATATGCCGGTAATATTTCTGGCCGTCAGCGAGTGGATAAATTGTTCAGGATTTAAGCCTGGTTCGTGAAGCCACATCGGCAGTAATGTATATCCGCGCTGTTGGGCTCGCGCGGCGGCCCCTTGAAACATCCAGGCATACGAAAATGAACCGTGGTGCCAATCCGGCGGCGGCTGATGGTCTAAACGCAAAAACGCCAACGTCCCTTTATGCTCAGGCTGCCGACGACCAGCACGCGCTGTCATCAGAGCAGAAATCATAGGGTGTGCTTTATAACCAAGACGTTCGGCCACGGCTAACACGTGATCCCGCGTAGTTGCGGGCAGACGTGGACTGCCGCGTAGAGCGAGCGAAACCGTCGTACGATGCACGCCAGCGGCATCGGCAACGTCTTGCATCGTAGGGCGTTTGGCGTCGGTCATACTACGATGAGAACGATGTCGCACTTGGGGTCATCAGGCAAGTAGTATGATGTTCGTTAGCCGAATAACCCTCACGACACGAGAACGCCATGCGCCATCACTTTGCTTCACGTCGAAACTTTTTGGCTGCCAGTTTAGCGGGAGTCACCGTGCTCGGGCTCATGCCGAAGCGTGCTGCCGCTGCTGATGCGGAGGTTGGGGTTCCTGTTCGCGCCCCAACGACCATCGGACAATTTCGCGAAATCGAACATGATCTGCCACTCATTAAAGATGCTGACGTGATTGTTTGCGGGGCTGGTCCGGCGGGCGTCACGGCTGCTATTTGTGCGGCGCGTGCAGGGGCAAAGGTGCGGCTGTTTGAAGCGCATGGATCACTTGGTGGCGTATGGACTTCGTCGTTGCTGGGTTATTTACTCGATTTCGATAAGCCTGGTTTCAATCAAGAATTAGTGAAGCGTTTGCGCGAACGCGAAGCCATTGTTGGACAGGGTATGAATGGCCTGTGTTATCATCCGGAAGAAATGAAAGTGTTGTTAGAGGAATTGTGCCTGGCAGCAGGTGTCGTGGTGCAAATGCACACGCGCGTGGCAGCAGCTTATCGCGATGGACGACAATTACAGACCATCGTCACCGAATCGAAGTCAGGACGGCAGGCATGGCAGGCGTCTGTATTTATTGATGCCACCGGTGATGGCGACCTAGGTGCCCAAGCGGGTTGCCATTTTGAAATTGGCGAGTCTGTCAATTGTCCCTGTCAACCACTCAGCATGTGTGCCTTGTTATTGGTTAAAGATGTCACCGTGTTAAACGGTATTGTGCGTAATATGGGCTCAGGCGGTAGTGGTCATACGCAAGCAAAACAGGCATTTCTTGCGGATATTCGCCGAGCCGGCATTGAGCCAAGTTATGGCATGCCAACACTGTTTCCTATTCGGGATAATTTAGTGCTGACGATGATGAATCACGAATATCGTATTAATGCCACCGATGCCGCAGCGGTGAGTTCTGCCACCATTAATGCTCGCGGCGAATTGCACCGCATCGTGCGCGGCTTACGAAAACTTGGCGGTGGTTGGGAAGGTGTGCAGTTAGTGGCGACGCCTGAACAAATTGGTATTCGCGACGGTCGTCGTATACGTGGTCGTTACGTGGTGGAAAAGAATGATTTAGTTAGCGGTGTTCGTCATGTTGATGCGGTGGTCCGCGCGACCTTCCCAGTGGATGTACATGCATTAACCCCAGTAGATAAACCCTATAGTAGTTTAGGAGTTAAAGTATTGCCGTATGATATTCCACTGCGCGCGCTAATTGCGAAAGACGTCGATGGATTATTGATGGCTGGTCGTTGTATCAGCGGTGATTTTATCGCTCATGCTAGCTATCGCGTCACCGGCAACGCTGTTGCCATGGGCGAGGCCGCGGGCGCAACAGCGGCGTGCGCGGTGTTATTAAAACGCCAAGTACACGATGTCTCCTGGAACGAAGTGTCGCAATTTATAGAGAAAACTCGTCAACCTGGGTGATGTTAGGCTTTCATTACTTTTATTAGTGACAATTGCTTCCATGGTTGCTGTCGAACACCCAGATGGCAGGGTGATCAACGGAGATCGCCCCCATGCGTCTAGTTCGACGAATACGCCGATTATTAAAACGCCGTGGGCTTCGATTGAATGACGCCGTGAAAGAAGCGCTGCATGATTTTGTTGCCACCGTCAGCGAGGAAAATCCAGACGTTATCGATCCGGAAGCCATCAGCGATGATGATGATGCGGAAGTTCCAGAGAGTGAGCGTTCGCTGCAACATCCGATAGCTTGTCCACATTGCGGTGAGACCATTCATATTGCGGTCGATCTCAGCGGCGATGATCAAGATGAGGTGCAAGATTGCACGGTTTGCTGTAGTCCAATTCATGTTACTTATTCGTCACGAAATGGTCGCCTACATGGGTTTAGTAGTGAGCCATATTGAAAAATTAGGTCGTTTCAAATAAATTACATCAGGACCATTTTATGACATCACTCAAGTTTTCCTGTTCGTTACTCGTTATCATTGTACTGTCCTGTAATTTGGTCGCCATCGCCGGAGATTCAGTCTTCGCGGGGAAGGCTGAGATGTTGCAGGAAACCGGCGCTGGCGAAGGTCCAACCTGGCATCAGCAGCTTGGGTTGTTGACCAGCGGAGAGGGGAATATTAATCGTCGAGATCTAAGTGGCGTGGTATCGGTTTATCGAGAAAATGCAGGATCTAACGGGCTATTATGGGATAGACAGGGCCGTTTAGTGATTTGCGCATCAAAGAGTCGTCAAGTTCAGCGGCTAACCAGCGATGGCGTTCAAACGATTTTAGCTGATACATTTGAGGGTAAGAAATTTAATAATCCGAACGATCTCACCATCGACACGAAGAACCGCATTTATTTTTCCGATCCGCGTTATGGTGATCGTTCTAACATGGAAATGAAGGATGCCGCTGGGAAGGCAATCGAAGGCGTGTATCGCATTGATCCTGACGGTACCGTGACGCGCATTATTACTCATGAAGTCGATCGTCCGAATGGTCTCATAGTGACAGCGGATGACAAATTCCTGTTTGTCGGGGATAATAATAATGCGCAAGGAGGTGCGCGTAAATTGTGGCGCTTTAATTTATTGGCGGACGGCACGGTTGATGCGGCATCACAAAAAATGATTTACGATTGGGGTACAACTCGCGGGCCTGATGGAATGAAATTAGATGTGGCAGGTCGTCTTTATGTCGCTGCCGGTCTCAACAAAGCGAATCCGCCGCATGAAACGGCAGATCAGCCAACGGCGGGGATTTATGTATTTTCATCGACCGGTGAATTTCTTGAATTTGTGAATATACCTCGTGATGAGACGACTAATTGTGCGTTTGGGGGCGAAGATGGGAAAACGTTATTTATTACGGCTGGAGGCAGTTTGTGGGCGATCACGACGTTTGCCGCGGGATATTTGATCAAATAGCTATAATCGCGGTCACTGAGACCACGGTACTATTCTAAGATGTTCAAACGTACTTCGTGAACGGAATACGCTACGTTAG
>SYDV01000219.1 GCA_005801395.1 Planctomycetia bacterium
AACCACGACCAATCCGGTAACCAATACTGATCGCGTGTTAATTTTTGACACGACCTTGCGTGATGGCGAGCAATCCCCAGGCGCATCAATGAACTTGGCAGAGAAATTAGAAGTGGCGCGCACGCTCGAAACCTTGGGTGTCGATATTATCGAAGCCGGTTTTCCGATTGCTTCACCTGGGGACTTTGAATCGGTTAAAGCGATCGCTGAGCAGTCCACTCGTTCGATTATCTGTGGTTTGGCGCGTGCGCTGAAAAGTGATATTGATCGCGCGGCGGAAGCGGTGAAGCCTGCAGGTAAACGTGGGCGTATACATGTGTTCTTGGCGACGAGCGCTATTCATCGTCAATTTAAATTGAACAAAGTGAAAGAAGAAATCGTCAAGCAAGCGCGTGAATCGGTGGCTTATGCAAAGACCTTAATTGATGATATCGAATTTAGTCCAGAAGATGCGTCGCGCACGGAGCCAGATTTTTTGGCCGAAGTTGTGCAGGCGGTCATTGAAGCCGGTGCACGTACGGTTAATATTCCAGACACGGTCGGTTATGCTTATCCGAATGATTATGCGGATTTAATCACCTATTTGCGTGCTCACGTTAAAGATATTGATAAAGCGGTTATCAGTGTGCATTGCCACAACGATTTGGGTTTGGCTGTGGCCAACAGCTTGGCAGCCGTACGTGCGGGTGCGCGACAAGTGGAATGCACAATTAATGGTATCGGTGAACGTGCGGGTAATTGTTCGCTGGAAGAAGTGGTTATGGCCATGCGTGTACGTAAAGACATGTTTGGTGGCATTACAACCGGTATTGCTTCAGCACATTTGTATGGTGCATCGCGTTTGGTGCAGTCGATCACGGGTTTAATGGTGCAACGCAATAAAGCCATTGTCGGCGATAATGCTTTTGCCCATGAATCGGGCATTCATCAACATGGCATGATGAAAAATCCAGAATGTTACGAAATTATGACACCCAAATCGGTTGGCGTTCCTGAAACCAACTTGGTGTTAGGCAAGCACTCAGGTCGCGCAGCGTTGGGCAAGCATTTAGAAACGCTGGGTTTGGGTGTCAGTGAATCTGACATGGGTAAATTGTTTGATGCGTTTAAAGTGCTCGCTGATCGCAAGAAAGAAGTCTATGACGGTGATTTAATTGCTTTAGTCGAGGAAGTTGTGCGTGGGCGCACGGTTAATTCGTGGGTCTTGGATTATTTACATACGGCTTCTTCATCCGGTGAAGGTGCTGGCAGCGGTGCATTGGCAACCGCCACGGTGCGCTTGAAAAAAGGCGAGCGACTGATCATCGATGCGGCTACCGGCGATGGTCCAGTGGACGCATCGGTTCAAGCCATCAATCGCATCTGTGGTTTTACTGGATCAGTTGAAGATTTCCGCTTACGTGCCGTCACCAAAGGCGGCGATGCTCAAGGTGAAGTGTCCATCCGCGTACGCGTTAAACCCGTTGGCGAAGATGGCTCAGGCACCGTGGTTGGCGGTAAAGGCCTCTCGACCGATATCGTACACGCTAGCGCATTGGCCTATATCGATGCCATTAACCGGGTCGCTTTCCAAACTGGTCGCCTCGATTACCGAAATGCGGCAGTTTGACTTTTTGACTGGTCCGATCGCTTTCGGCTTGTCCGATGTCCGAAGTCGAAACATCGGACATCGGACAAGCCGAAGGCGATCGGACGTCGGCCTTCGCAAGGGCGTATTCCCCCTAGCCCTGTGGTAGATTTCCGTAGGCTGCGCGACCAACCTGGAACATCTCATGCCGACTTCCATCAACGGACAGCTCACTGGCGCTGGAAAGCGCTTCGCAATTGCGGCTTCGCGCTTTAATGGTGCGATTGTTGAACAACTCGTGGCTGCTGCGGTCGATACGCTGATTCGCCACGGTGTTGCCGATAAAGACATTACGGTGGTGCGTTGTCCAGGTGCCTGGGAATTACCGTTAGTGGTGCAAAAATTGGCTGCGAGTAAAAAAGCTGACGCCGTTATTGCGTTAGGCTGTGTAATTCGCGGCGACACACCTCATTTTGATTATGTGGCTGGTGAGTGCGCAAAGGGAATCGCTGCGGTTCAAGCACACAGCGGCTTGCCGGTCGCCTTTGGTGTACTCACCACGGACACTACCGAACAAGCCCAGGCACGTGCTGGTTTAAAGGCTGGAAATAAAGGTGTTGATGCGGCCATGACGGCGTTGGAAATGGTCAATTTATTGGGGCAACTGTGACCGCCGTGACGAAAAATGATTCAGTAAAAAAAGCCACAAAAACTCCAGCGAAACCTCAAGCGAAACGCAGTGAATTGCGCAGTCGTGGTCGTGAAGTTGCTGTGCAGATGCTTTATAGTTTTGAACAAAATAAATACGTTGATGATGGTCAGGTATTAACGCCGGAAGTCATTGAAGGACTAGACGAAGACACGCTAGTTTTTGCAAAATCCTTGCTGGCTGGTTTTATTAAAGAACGCCCCGCCATCGATGCGGCGGTCGATAAACGTTTGGATAATTGGACGATTCATCGTTTAGCCGTGGCAGATCGCGCTCTGATGCGGTTGGGCAGTTATGAGATTATGTATTGTGCCGAAACTCCGTCAAAAGTCGTCATCAATGAATACATCGAATTAGCCAAGCTTTACGGCAGCGACCTAAAAACGTCAAAATTAGTCAATGCGGTTTTGGATAAATTGGCGAAAGAGCAACGCGCGGATTCAGGCAAGAAAGCCTGACGTGAAGCGGGTCGTGATGCCATGGTTGTTAGCATGGTTCACGGCTGGGAAGCGGGCTAAGGTCGTGCGTGTGGAATTTGTCAATCTATTTAGGTGGTTATTGTGAGCGCTGACGACCACCGTTGGATGTGTCGAGCAGTGCGTTTGGCGACCCTCAGTTTAGGTCGGACGTGGCCAAATCCAGGAGTTGGTTGTGTGCTGGTACGTGGCGGACAATTACTTGGAGAAGGTCGCCATGCCGTTTACGGACAGTCACATGCAGAAGTAAATGCCTTGAATCAATGTCGCGCGCTGGGTTATGATCCACGTGGCGCAACGGCGTATGTGACGTTGGCACCGTGTACGCGACAGGGGCGTCAGCCACCGTGTACTCAAGCCTTAATTTCAGCAGGAATAGCGCGTGTCGTTGCTGCGATGAGCGATCCGAATCAAGATGATCCGGCCATCCATTTAGCTGAAGCGGGAATTATTTACGAAGAGGGATGTGGTCGTGTTGCCGCGATGCAATTACACGGTGGTTTTTTAAGTCGTGTAGGTCACGGACGCCCGCGATTTACCGGTAAATGGGCGATGACTCTGGATGGACAATTAGCCACGCATACCGGTGACAGCGGTTGGATTTCTAGTCAAGAAGCCTTGGCATTAAGCCGTCGTCGTCGTCGTGCCTTTGATGCGATTATGATTGGTGCGGGTACGGCCATAGCCG
>SYDV01000220.1 GCA_005801395.1 Planctomycetia bacterium
CAGGTGTGGTTTTTTGTGGCGGTGTTATTTCCTCAAGCGCTGTTGAAACGGCGACCGTTACGCCAACCGCAAAATTAAATGTCATCCTTATCTTAATCGATGACCTACGGCCAGCTCTCGGTTGCTTTGGCGATAAACAAGCTCGCTCGCCAGCCATTGATGCGCTGGCCACACGCGGACTTAGTTTTTCCCGCGCCTATGCACAAAGCGCCTACAGCACACCGTCACGCATTAGCTTAATGACAGGCATTCGTCCGAATGCTTTATCACTGGCCGATCTAGCCGCCACAAAAAGCACCCTTTATCCTGAAGCAAAATCTTTACCCATGCTGTTCAAAACGGCTGGATATGAAGCGATCGGCATGGGTCGTGTGTACATGAACAGTAAAGATGATGCGGATAGCTGGAGTTCGCCAGTCTGGCATCCTACCGGCGCCTGGGTTGGCCGCGGATATTTAGAAGCAGATAATAAAGCCATTGCCACCGGGCCGGACAATAAAGATGGCCGCGGACCAGCATTTGAGATCGCCACCAACCCTGATGCTGTCTATCCTGATCACGTACTGGCTGATCACGCGATAAAAGAATTACAACGATTACAAGCCAGTTCATTTTTCATGACCATCGGTTTTCGCGGCGCTCATCTGCCACTCGCTTCACCAAAATCGTATTGGGATTTGCACCAAAATTTGCACTACCAAACACGCAATACGTGGCCCGTTGGCATGCCTGAAATTGCTGGCCATAATTCATCCGAATTACGCAATTACGTGGGCATATCCGCCACGGGTCCGCTTAATGACGAACTTAATCGCACGCTCGCGCTCGGCTATTACGCGAGCGTTTCATATGTAGATGCACAAATTGGCCGCGTTTTAGCCGAATTGGATCGGCTCCAACTTACGAACAATACCATTGTTGTTCTCAGCGGGGATCACGGCTCTAAAATTGGCGATTATGGCGCGTGGAATAAATTTACTGGCCACGACATCGATCTGCACACACCATTGATAATGATGGGACCCGGCATTCCGGCAAATACCGTAACTCCGGCATTAGTCGAATTAATCGATATTGTTCCGACACTGACTGCCTTGTGCGGCATTCCGGCGCCAACAACCAATCAAGGACAATCCCTTACACCACTTTTTTCAGACCCTGGAATTACCTGGAAAAAAGCCGCTTACAGCCTCACTCCTCGCGGCGCCGTCATTGGTTACAGCATGCGCACTGACCGTTGGCGCTACACCGAATGGATTACCGGGGATCTTCATCAAGGCAGCAATCAGGTCATGAACTACGAACTCTATGACCACCAAACTCGCAGCATCGTTGACCGTAATTTAGCCGATTTACCAGAGAACCGTGATTTGATGAAACTCTTAGGTCAACAATTGCGCTACGGCGGGAAGCACAGCAAGTAAGCTGCACTTAACTTACTGCGAGCTGCGAGTTTTAAGAACCTCATCTGATGATTTCTAACGATCATTTGTAGGCTAATGACTGTACTCGCAGCTCGTAGCTCGTAGCTCGAAGCTATTTAATTGGTATATTCCCGTGGGCTGAGGCCGGGGTTTCTGGAACTTTCAATTCTGTGCGTAATCGTGCGAGATCCGCAGTCAGCTGCTTTTTAGCATCGGCATAGGCGGGATCATTATAAACACTCTTCATTTCCTTCGGATCGCTTAAAGTATCAAATAGTTCCGTGTAGTCTTCGCCCGTACCATAATATTTCACCAGTTTATAGCGGTCGGTGACGACACCTTCATGTGGGCGCACACGATGCGGTGCAGGGAATTCATAGTAATGATAATAAAATGCTTGTCGCCAATCGGCTGGACTTTCACCTTTAAACAACGGCACCAAGCTACGACCCTGCATGTTTGGTCCGGCTGGCACTCCAGCGGCTTCGCAGATCGTCTGTGCGACATCTAACAAAGACACAATATGTGTATCAACACTTCCTGGTTTAATTACTCCAGGCCAACGGACAACAAATGGTGAACGCAACGATTCTTCGAAAATCCAACGCTTATCAAACCAACCATGTTCACCCAAGAAGAAGCCTTGGTCCGAAGTGTAAATAACAATCGTATTTTCTAACAAGCCTTCATCGTCTAATTTTTTCAAGACGCGACCTACGTTTTCATCAACGCTTTTTACACATGCTAAATAATCGTGCATATAACGTTGATATTTCCATTTTATTAATTCGCGGCCCTTCAAATTTGCAGCGGCAAACTTTTCGTTCCGTGGTTCATAGTAGGCATCCCACAATTTTTTCTGTTCGGTGGTCAAACGCTTGGGCGCTTCCAACTTCAAATCGCGTTTCGTCATCGTCGTTTCAAGCGACATATCTTGGTCTTTTACCGCAATGCCACGATCACTGTAATCATCGAACAGATTGCTTGGCTCAGGGTAAACACGGTCCTTATCAAAGCCAAGATGATGCAACGCTGGTTCCCATTCACGATGCGGAGCTTTATGCTGAGACATTAATAAAAATGGCTTATTTTTATCCCGCTTATCCAACCACTCAACCGACATGTCTCCAATAATGTCGCTGACATAACCTTGTACGACAATCTTTTCACCATTACGGATAAAATCCGGATTGTAGTACGAACCTTGACCCGGCAAGATTTGCCAAAAATCAAATCCCATCGGGTCAGAACCCAAATGCCATTTTCCCACCATCGCGGTTTGATATCCACCGGCTTTTAATAATTTAGGGAAGGTAACTTGGTCCCCATCAAACTTACTATTCGTATTGTTCCAAAAGCCATTGATGTGGGAATAGGTACCCGTAATGGTGGCAGCACGACTCGGGCCACAAATGGAATTAGTTACTAAGCACCGCTGAAAAAGCATGCCCTCATTCGCAATGCGATCAATTGCTGGCGTATCTATAAGATTACGGCTTTCTTTATAGGCACTCACCGCTGAGGCTGCATGATCATCTGAATAGAAAATCACGATATTTGGCCGTTTGGTCGTGTCTGCTGCCAACGCAGAAGTCGCAATCGATGCCAATAAAACTGTCGCGATAGTCACGGTCACGACATGAAAGAAACGTTTATTCATAAATTATACCTTCCTAAGTATGACGACAGACATTGACTATCGTTGAATTAAAAACAAGCGTTGAAGAAGATTGTCACAGGTTTCATTCGTGGTCCAATTTATCCTTTATTTAATTACTCAAAAAAATATACCTGAGTCAACGAACGTTAAGATCATGCTATTACATGATGAATAACC
>SYDV01000221.1 GCA_005801395.1 Planctomycetia bacterium
AACAACTACGAACCCTCGGCACCAAACTCGGCATATTACATTTTGAAAAGCCACGTGATGTCCACGCACCAACCAAAATTGTCATGCGTACTATTTCCATCGCTGAGTTGGAAATTGAGGTGGTCGCAGAATCGTCGACACCAGAACAAATAAATTTAACGAATAATTTTACCACCATAGGCGAAACCCATGGGATTACGATACCCGCACACGGTTGGACGATTGAGCGATTGGCACAGGAAAGCAATTTAACTGGGAATAACTCTAACGACCGCACGGCAATACAGATCGCGCTACTTGAACGCCTCCACGGCGAAAAGGTACCAACAGAAGACCTGGTACGCGATGCGATCACTCGTGATCAAGCCGTCGATGCCTACGCTGCCACTATGCGCCATCGGTTGATTCTTCGCGCACAAGACCGCATACAGCGAAAACTTGAGATTCAGCAAGAAATGGATCGTCTCACCAACGAACAGCAACAACTTGTTACCGATGAGGCTGCTGATAACAAAAATTGGCAGCAATGGTGGAACCAAAAACTTGAATATGAGCACAAGATAGCTTCAGCGGTAAGCTACCTACTGGAAAAACCGATCATTTCTATCGACGCCCAGGTTCCCTCCATTGACGCCTCCGCAAAATCAACCGAGCAAAAATCACCCCGCTCTTGAACGCTCTCCCCATCTCTATCGTACGGTACGATTCGCCTAATAGGGATACGCATTGTTGCAACTCGCCTTGATTCACTAATAACACGCACCTCTTGCGGCGATATACCCGCCTAAGAAAAGGAGCTTCGACATGGCTGATGACAAATCAGAAGGCCTTACCGGCCTCGGTAAATTTATTTCCTTCCTTTTTATTATCGGATTAATCGCCCTCGGCTTTTGGGTTTATCAGGGCCAATCCGCGACTCCGAATACGACTCATCCAAACACGGCAACTCCAGCTCAAAATCCTTCGGCACCAGCAGCACCAACACCTGATGCAAATGCGGGCATCGAAGCGCCAGATGTTGGCAGTGTTACCACCGTCAAAGAATATAAATTTGTACCCGCTGATAAATTACCGCCCGTCAAAGGCGTAAGCCAATATAAATGGAACGAGGCGGATAAAGTCCTCCGCTTCTCTTACAATGTTTGGGCTGGTTGGTTACCTATCGTCGCCGCCAACCGCGGTACCAAAGCAAATACTGACAGCGTTTTCTACAAGAAACATGGTTTCAAAGTTGAAATGGTATTAATGGATGATCCGGTTGCTGCGCGTGATGCTTATGCCGCTGGTGACGTTCATACCTTATGGGGCACCGTCGACATGATGGTATTATTTGCCGCTGAATTAGCCCGCGATTCGCGAACCGCATTACGTATCGTTCAGCAAGTCGACTGGTCGAATGGCGGAGACGGTATCGTCGTACGTAAAAACATTCGCAACGTAAAAGACCTCAAAGGTAAAACCGTCGCTTTGGCACAGAACTCACCAAGCGAATATTATTTAACCTCACTATTGCTTTCCGCTGGCATGAAACCGTCGGATATCAAAACCAAATATACCGCCACCGCATTTGAAGCCGCTGCCGCATTTGTCAGCGATCCATCCATCGACGCTACGGTTTCCTGGGCACCAGATATCTACAACATCGTTGATCGTGTCGCTGGCACCAAAATTTTATCCTCAACGGCTGATGCTAATAAACTCATCGCAGACGTTTATGCCGTGCGCGCTGACTTTGTCCGCGATCATCCAGCCGTCGTCCAAGGTTTAGTTGAAGGCATCTTGGAAGGCATGGATTTAGTGAAAAGTAAACCCGAAGAAGCAAGCGCCTGGATGGCTGATGCTTTCGGTATGAAACCAGAAGATGTCATGGCCATGCGTAATGATGCCCACGCCACCAACGCGGCAGAAAACGTCCAGTTTTTCCTTAATTCATCAAACCCAACCAATTTTGAACGCACCTGGAAGAGTGCCAGTTTCGTGTACCGAGAACTGGGGCGCATAAACGCACCGGTGCCATTCGATCAAGTCATGGATTTCTCTTACATCCAAAAAGCCCTAGTCTCTGGAAAATTCGCCGCACAAAAAGATGAAAGCGTCGCTACTTTTACTCCTTCCACGGCCAAGAAAATTAATGCCGAAGCTCCGATTCTGACGCAAACCATCCGCATTAATTTCTTTCCTAATTCTTCCAATCCCTTTGAACCAGCACGCGATGACGTTGGCGCCGTGCAAACTGGCCGTCTCTACGCTCCGAATGTCACCGCAACGCTCGAACAAGTCGGTCGCCTCTCGGGTCAATTTGCTCGGGCCACTATTTTAATTCAAGGCAACACCGATGGCAGTATGCGCGGCAAGGTGCCAGAAAAAGAAGTCAAACAACTCAGCACAGAACGTGCTGAATCGATCAAACGCGCCCTCATAGATAAATTCAAATTCGATCCAAATAAATTCGTCATCGAAGGCAATGGTTGGAATAATCCAGCAGACCCAACAGATCCTAACAACCATTCCTTGAACCGTCGCGTCGAGATCAGCGTCTACCCTCCGGAAGATAAATAATTCATGCTCGGTAAATGAAGGGTACGGTCACTGGACCATCAACGTCAGCTGACGTTAGCTTACTGAATAGAAAAACCATAAAGGATACATATTCTAAGAATATGTATCCTTTATTATTGGATCATAAGATAATGCACGTTGCACTTTATATTTGGCGCATTTTCCTACCAAGAACATCGAATCAGCCGAAACCTTTATTTCGTAGTCTGTTTAAGCCAATCAACCAAACTCACAAAATCCTGCACCGACATCCCGGCAGCTAATCCCGGTGGCATCATGGATGTTGGTAGTTCTTGGCGAGTCTTTATGTCGCTATCTTTTATCTTGTTTTCCTGACCAGCAATATTCCGAATGGTCACGACACCATCCAATTCACCGGTAATAAATCCGGCGTACACGGCACCGTCTTTCATGGTGACGTTGTAACTGCGGAAGCCCTGGGAAATAACATCATTCGGACGCAGGATGGACATGGCAATCTCTTCGCGTTTCAAAATGCCGCCGATAGCACCCATATACGGACCTTTTGCTGGTTGTCCTTCTTTGTACGAATGGCACGCAATACAGGCCTGACGCATAAATAGCGCCTCGCCTTTTGACACGTCACCTTTCACTTTACCAAGTGCTAGGATGACATCTTCCACCGACATTTTGCCAATCTGTCCTTCTTTATTGATGATTTTAGTAAGGTCGATTTCAGCTTCTTTTGCCTCCGGTTCTGCTGTAACATCAAGGTATTTAGCGGTATCTATGCCGTCGATTTCGACCCGATCATAAATCATTAACTTAGCGAGGTAAGTTTTCTGCGCATCAGTGGCTTTACTCCAATAAGCCTTTAACGCCGCGCCAACCACAGGCGTTCCAGACCACGCCGTTGGTTTATAATAAGGCCCACGTGTATCAGGCTTCGTACTCCACCACCACGTGCCATCATATTTAATTTCTTGGTTATGTAAGCGCACTAACGTTTTAATGAGAGCGTTCTCGGTAACAGGGTCGGTGACGCTTTTCAGTTTAGTTGCCAGAGCATTTACTAAACCATCATCGTGAAGGTAACGCATGGCCCAAAAAGCACCGGACGCGTTTTTAGAACCGATCGCATCAACACAGGCGTCAACGGCATGCAATTTAATTAACGCCTGAACGGCTACGTGCGGAACAATAATGTCCTTATTTGGCTTGGCGTGTGGCCCATCATTGCTGTTACTGGGATCTAACGAAATTTTCTTTTAGTCGACAATCAGGCTAATACCACCCGATCCGCCATCGGTATGTCCAAACGTTGCTTGAAGGCGCGTAAACTGAACATCGATTGGCAATTTATAAATAATTGATGCCACTGCGTGCGTGCCAATACCGAAGGAAAAATCCTTGCCGCTTTTTGCCTTCAGCGCTTTACCGCGACAATCTTTATCAACATTAGTCTCCTTCCAACCGCCTTTACCTTCCACCCATTTGAGGTCGGTTAGTTTTATTTTAGTGCCATCAGCTTTAATTAGATATGGTTCAAAAATTCCCACGTGATCATTGCCCGTACCATTTCCACCGTCCATAGCCGCAAGGTGTAATTCTTTCCAGCCAGTAATATCAACATCTACGGCCAACATTTCTTCATCTTTCACCACTTTACTACTGAAAACGGGCTTGGCAGCAGGTAAAATGACATGGGTGGCTGCTTCTGCCGATACCATATGCGAGACCGATATTAATTCTTTCGCGGCGGCTTTATCGCCAATGCGACCCAAGGCGACTGCTGCTGCAACTTGCGTGCGAGGGTTTCGGCTGTCTTTTAAAGCGCTGAGAAATGGTGTGATATCGACCTTTTTATTTTGCGGAATGCGATCCGCGATTGCGCGCAACACCCACTCACGAATCGCAACATCTTCGGCAGCGCTAAATAAAGGGGCATTTGCAGCGAGACCGTCTAGCTGCTTCAATGTAAATATTGCCGCTACACGTGATTCCAACGTGGCTCGATTGTTATTTATTAATTGAACCAGCACACTGCCTTCAACGGCTTTGCGATGAACAATTTCTTGCGATGCATGAAAGCGATAAGTCGCGCTGTCTGACTGCAAATAGTTAACCAAATCGGCAGCCGACGCCATTGCCAGATCGGGGAACGGTTTATAGGTCCAATTTTTCGGGGTAATTCTCACCACATAACCACCCATTCCGCCATTGAAACCAGAACCTTCCCATGAACTCACATACATACGACCGGAGCCATCAACATCTAAGTCGGTCATTTTGCCGACTTCCAAATAATTTTCTTGTTCTTGAGTAAACGAGGCGCCATTCGGCGTCACTCGATGAATGAAAATATGACTTCGTC
>SYDV01000222.1 GCA_005801395.1 Planctomycetia bacterium
ACCATTATTAGACAGGCATCGGTTTGTTGTTGCTCAGCAAAATGCTCTGCGCGCACAATTAGACCAACATAAACTCGTTGCCTTTATCGGCGATGGTGCTCGCTTGGCTCGTACTGGTGCCGATCAGCCCACTGCCACCTGCAAACCATGGCGCACTCCAGCTTCAGAACGCATTACCATTGATTTAGGCTCACTTGGCCGCGTGCGTGGATTCGGAATACGGCATGGTATTACCGCCATCGCTGGCGCCCCTTATCATGGAAAAAGCACGGTATTAAGCGCACTCGCCGCTGGGCGTGATAATCATATTCCGGAAGATGGACGCGAATTAGTCGTCGCCCATGCCTCGGCCATTATCATTCAAGCCGAGGATGGTCGCCGAATCAAATCAACCGATGTCTCGGATTTTTTCTTTCATTTACCCGGCGGACGCAGTACGAATTTTTCAACCGATCGTGCCTCAGGCGCGACCAGCATGGCGGCCAGTTTAATTCAAGGCATCGCTGCTGGCAGCCGTTTATTATTAATTGATGAAGACAACGCCGCGAGCAATTTTCTCACCATTGATCCCCTCATGCGGCGATTATTGGGAACCGCGCTCCATGGTTTTACTACATTATTAGAAGCCTTGCCCGCGCTAACCGCGGCGGGAGTAAATATGGTCCTAGTCGCTGGAGCACACCATCAGTCATTACAAACCAGTGATCACGTCGTAATCATGGAAAATTATCAACCACGCGTAGCAACGGCACAGGTGCGCCGACTCTTGCCACGCCGCCGCACAAAAAACGTGGTTCCCACGATTATTCCACAACGGTTTTTAACCGATCAACCTGATTGTTTATTTGGCCAGCGTCATTTTTTACGCATTGACGTCACCGAACCTGAACGGCCATTGTTCAATGATATCCCCCTCGATTTACGTCGCTGTGGCTGGCAAGTCGATAAAGCGTCAGTGCGCGGAGCATTTGCCGCCGCTGCGTGGTGTTGTCGATTAGCTGATGGACAGGCGATCAGTCTCAAAGATCTCGCCGAACACTATCATGCCTTTGTTTCCACCAATGGGCCGCGAGCTCTTGATCCATTCGACACAGCGTTAATTACCGTGCCACCATGGCAACTCGTCGTAACGATCTTAGAACGGTTAACCCAACCGACGATCATCTCGGGAAAACATTGAATTTTTCACGGATTAACTAAAGAGAAATCAATTAATTCGCGTGCTAATTCACGTCCTAATTCGCGTGCAACGCCGCGTTCAATCCGCCCCAACCCGCGCCTTCTTTTTGCTGTACTTCTATTGCGCCGTTTTGGCTGTTTCGCCGGAATAAAAGATTGTTTTGACCGCTTAATTGAGCGGCTTTTACGACTTTGCCATCTGGCTGCAAAGTCACCTTTGACCCACCAGTGATGTAGAGCCCTGATTCGACGGTGCAGTTATTTCCTAGGCTAATTCCGAGCCCTGCATTGGCACCCAATAAACATTTTTGACCAATGCTGATCACGGTTTTTCCACCGCCGGATAAAGTGCCCATGATGGACGCTCCGCCGCCAATATCACTTCCATCACCGACGACGACACCTGCACTGATACGGCCTTCGACCATACTCTTACCGAGTGTACCGGCGTTAAAATTACAAAATCCTTCATGCATAATCGTGGTGCCTTCGGCCAAATGTGCACCCAAACGCACGCGATCAGCATCAGCAATTCGCACACCCGTTGGCACAACGTAATCGGTCATACGAGGGAATTTATCGACGCCATGTACCAACACATTTATGCCACGTGTACGCAAACGTAAACGCACCGCATCAAATTGTTCTGGATCAAAGGGACCTTCGTTCGTCCATACGACGTTATTCAATAAACCAAAAATGCCGTCCAGATTTTGTCCATGCGGCTTGACCTTGCGCATCGACAATAAATGCAGGCGTAAATAAACATCATGGGCATCGACCGGTTTATCGGCTAAGTCACCAATAAAAGTCACGGTTACTAAACGCGGGATCGCAATATTTGCTGAATTAGGACGACTACCTGAACGTAAAAATTCACGCAGATTATTTAATACATCAATATTCGCATGTGGTTTGCCATCGTTCACAAAAGGCGAAAATTGTTCTAAGGCTTCTTCAATTTGTTCTTGATTCAGGTAGTAACTTTTACTGCCTTGACGGTAACCAGTCAGCGATGCTAGCACCGCAGCGGTACCAAAATTTTCCCCCATATTCACCAGTGGGTACCACGTATCGAGCACCTTCGCTGGCGATCCAACCACCCCTGGTTTATCGATCCCAGCCATACTGAAACTCGCCAGACCTACAGCAAATGCCGCTGGACGACGATAATCTGGCTGGCCTTCAATGCGGGCAACAAGGGCTTTAAAGTCGTCAATCGTCATGATGTGCTCCGGGCTGTGCGCACACTTTGGGCCAAAGAGCGAAGCGGCAAGGGGTTCACTTCTTCTCATAAGCCCGAAGTCCGAACTCTAGCATCAGACGTCGGGCGTATGGCGTCGGACTAATAAAATTTAAGACGTTTGATACGGATCAACATCCGTAGCCACGTGTACCCCTTTTTCTCGTTTCAGGCCGCCAAGAGCTTCAAGTCGATCAAGAAACGCCTGGGCCGCCCCTCTGCTACCTGCTTTAATCAATGCATGCCAACGGTGCTGATTTTTGAGGAAAGCCACGCTAGCGGGATTGGGACCGAGCACAACGCAGCCCTCGGCGGCTTTGATTAATAACGCACCGTGCTTGTTGGCGACTAATTGCACATTGGCCGCTGAAGGGCCACTCCACAGAAAGCGCACCAAACCAGCAAATGGCGGATAGCCGTATTCCTGTCGGGTTTTCATTTCCGCGTCAAAAAAAGTTCGCGGTTTATGATCAACGGCGCAACGAAGGGCGAGCGCTTCCGTGTCGTAGGCTTGCACGACCACCGTGCCGGGACGTTCGCCACGGCCAGCGCGACCAGCGACTTGTGCCACTAATTGAAAGGTGCGCTCTGATGAACGGAAATCCGGAATCGATAGTCCACGATCAGCCGCCACAATACCGACTAACGTCACTCGTGGAAAATCTAAACCCTTGGCCACCATTTGTGTGCCAACTAAACAATCCGCAACACCGTCAGAAAATGCCTGAAATAATTTTGCGTGACCTTGGCGTTCAGAAACCGTGTCCGCATCTACGCGTAAAACATTCAACCCAGGAACATCCGCCGTTAATTGTGCCGCCAATTGTTCGGTACCTAAACCAAAGGTCGACAACGTGGCCTGCCCACACTCTGGACACAGACGCGGCAGCGGACCTTCCTCGCCACAATAATGACATTTCACTTTGTTCGCCGCACGGTGAAAGGTCTGACTAATATCGCAATGGGTACAAGTTAATGTATGGCTACAACTTTGACAACTCACAACCGGACTCCAGCCACGGCGATTAAGCAAGACAATGGCTTGTTCCCCACGCGCTTTTACTTCGACAAGTCGCTTAATTAATTCGCGACAAACGGTTGCTGGTCGACGTTGGGCGTGACATTCTTCACGCATATCGATTAATGTAGGCGTCGGTAATTTCCCACCCAATGGTCGTTCTTTCAGCGACAACACCTGATAACGGCCCGCCCTCGCATTATGAATAGACTCCAACGACGGTGTCGCACTTCCCAATACAATAGGAATGCCTAATTGCCCCGCGTATACTACGGCCAAATCGCGTGCATGATAACGCGGAACGCTTTCCTGTTTGTACGATTGTTCATGCTCTTCATCGACAATGATTAATCCCGGCTTCGGCATTGGCGCAAATAATGCCGAACGCGTACCGACAATCAGGTCAATGTCCCCCTTCGCTACGGCACGCCATTGTTGCGCACGTTCACCATCGGTAAAACCGCTGTGTAAAACCGCGACGCGAGCAAAACGATTACGCACCCTCGCGGCTAATTGCGGAGTTAATGCAATTTCAGGCAGCAATAACAACACTTGCCGTCCAGCGCTAATTACCTGCTGCGCTAATTCTAAATAAACTAAGGTCTTTCCTGATCCGGTAACGCCGTGCAGCAAGAACGGCTGCCCCTTGTCATTCGTTATGTGAGCCGAAACGGCTGCCACGGCTTTCGCCTGTTCATCGGTCAACGGATGAACCTCATCACGGAAGCGTAATTTTATTTCCTGAATATCCTGCACGGTCGTAATAACGCAGGCACCAACTTCAGCCAAGCGATCAAGCGTCGAGCGTGTGGTGGCTGCGACGCGACACGCTTCGCCCAAGCTCACGGCAGTCGCCGGTAAAGCCTCATAAACGGTTTGTTGCCGCTTGGTAAGTTTGCCGCTGAAGGCTTCAGTACGCACTACCGTTATTTGTCGTTCCGGAGCAGCGCCCTCCCGCACCGGTGCTGGAACGGCCCCCGCTAAAAATTCTCCGAGCGAACAACGATAATAACGCGCCCCCCACTGAATTAGTCGCAGTAAATGTGCCGGTACCAACGCTTCGGGATGACGTTCCACCACCGCTTTAATTTTATAATCCGTTGGCGCTAGCCGACGTTCAATATTCAGGACAAAACCACGTAATTTCCGCGAACCAAACGGCACCGTGACACAATCGCCGACACCTAAATCTAGCGCCAATATTTCTGGCACTTCATAACTAAAACTATCCCTTCCAGGACAGTCCAAGGCAACTTCGGCAATCAGAGTCAGTTCATTCACAAGTGCCAGAATCTGACGATGTCACCACCTCACAAGTAGCAGTCATCGGTAGTTAAAATTGAACGAGATTTCCCGTAAATCTTCACCAACCCAACGCTCGCTCAATCGTCCACCAACCAGCAAGACCCGCAATTCCTCCGCTGATCGGCATAACCACGAACCGCGTGTACCATGTGTAACGCCACATCCAGCAAGTGAGTACGACACAAACGGTAACCACCGATAACTGCCCCAATTCGATACCTATATTGAGCAACAATAATGAACGGAGCGCATCACCGTCACTGAGTTGCAGTTGGCTAAACGAACCCGCAAAGCCTAGGCCATGAATGAGTCCAAAGATAAATACCAATATCCAACGCCATGGTTTAACTTCGCGCATAAATAAATTTTCAACCGCCATGACGACAATTGATAAAGCAATTATCGTTTCAACTAAACGTGACGGCAATAATACCAATCCCATCATAGCCAAACCCAGGGTTACGGAATGCGCTACGGTAAAAGCCGTCACTTGAATTAGTAATGGTTTCAGTTTGGGCGATAACAGGAAAAGGCAGACCACAAATAAAATGTGATCCAAACCTTCGGGCACAATATGTCGATAACCCATACTCAATAAATGCCACGTCGTCATACCAGACGAGCCGACGTTCGGAGGTAATGTCGGAGGTAAAACCGGCAACGGTGCCGAATTCGCTGGGATCGTTTCTGACGTGGGGTTTGCGATTGAGTCCTTTGGTTTAACTGACGCAGATACAGGAGTCAGCTCAAACAATGCGGTGGCTCCTAAATCGGTATATTGCGACTGAATATGGTCACCCCGATGTAAATTCGCATGCACGACTCCCGTACCCACCACATCAATCAGTAAATCGAAAGAAATGGAGCATTGCTTCGTCCCAGGCGGCAACGTCCAAATTAATAAAAACGGAAGACGATCCGGCAGTAATTCCGCCACGGGCTGACCGGGTTGAGGCGGTTCGACTAAATCAGGAATATAACCAAGACAATTTCCGACGACTGGCTCACCATTCACCTTGAGGCGAACATACTTTGCTAAATAAGCCTGAACCGTGGGTAAACCGGCTATTAGTTGACTATGCGTCAACGTCGTACCAGCTGTCGTTGGCGAATTGTGAATAATTGCAATAACATCAAGGACATTAAGTCCCAGGGTCATGGCCAATTCACTGTCATCCTGCAACAAATCCGCAACAATAGCGGTGAAGGTATGTGCAGCTAATGGCCGACAAAACCCGAAACAACACATGACCAAAAGTCCAATACGCAAACACCTACGCCATAAACCAACACTTACTTTAGCCGGTGCTGTTATCGGTGATGATTGCGCGTTGGTCATTTACCTTCTCGTCGTGGGCATGTTGGTGCCACGCAGTACAGCACAAGCGACTGAGCAACAACCAACGAATACCACTTTTTTAATGAGAAATCAACGGTCCAGCGACGATTATCCAGACCTTATACGCACTTTCTCCAGACAAGCTTGAGCAGGCAATTGTGGACCTAGACCACCCAACGAAGTAGCGTTAACACCATTCTATCATGCGCCAACCTCACAAACCTATAACCATTAGCGATGTCGCAAAAGTCGCACGCGTCTCGCCAAAAATTGCCGCAGAAATATTGCACGGACAAATTGCTAGCGCGAGCCGCAATACTCGTGAACGAGTTCGTCTGGTCGCAGAACGATTAGGTCACCCGGCCCCACCCGGAACCACGATTTTGATGCTACACAGTTCCATTAGCCATCAGAGTTACACACCTTCCGCATTAATGCATGGAGTAATGAAGGCCGCAAATAAAGCAAATTGTCGAATTGAAATCGTTTCTGTCTCTGATGATCAATTAAATAACGAACCTGCACTACGTCATTTAATCTGCCACTATAACGCTGGCGGTTTACTCATAAATTATCAGTACGGTTTTCCACGTGTCATGCCTGAATTAATTGAACGGCTTGGCATACCTGCCGTGTGGCTCAATAGTCCGCAACAACAAGATTGCGTGGTACCCGCTGATTTCGACGCCGCTCAATTATTAACGAATCACGCTTTAGCATTGGGACATCATCGCATTGCTTACATAAATTTGACTAGCGACTTTACGGTTCATTCATTGCATCACAGCAGCCTGGAAAGACTTGATGGTTATGAACACGCGATGAAGGAAGCGGGATTACCATCACGAATCATTGGCGCGGAATATCCATTAACCAAGATCGAGCGTAATGAATTACTAAGTAATCTCCTACAAGCGCCAGACCGCCCGACTTTTATCATTACCTATAATCACAACTCAGCGCTTCCCCTCCTACATTTGGCTTTATCGAGTGGTCATATATGCGTACCAAAAGATTTGTGTATCGCCTCATTTAGCGATGACCTTCATGACAGTGCCTTCACCGACATCACCCATATGGCGGTACCTTGGGAAGATGTCGGCCATGCTGGTCTGGAACGATTAATCGCTCGCTGCCACCAACCTGGCCGACGCTTTGACCCACTCATGCTGCCATTGCAGTTACAACATGGGACTAGCTGCGGACGACTTTAATTATAATAGTTAACATTACATATTTCTTTCGACTTAAACCCAATTGATGAAATGCCTTTATTTTATTCGGCACTTAGAAGCTGTTTTGTTGCGGCGCTTATTCTTTGGGCAGCGAGCGTCGCAACAAATCCAATTGTACGGCGGCTTCTTTGAGATGCAGCATCGCTTCGTGAACTGAACGACTTTTTACCATTGTCTTCGGATCACTGAATCGTTTATCGCGAGCCTGAGCCACAACTGCCACAGCCAAATTCAAACTGCGCATTACCTCAAATAAATGTTGGTCGACGCTGTCGGTTAATGCTTGAGAACTCAACGGCGTTTTTTCTTTGATGGTTTTATTCGCCAAAGGAGTGCGTCCAGGTTCTTTACCGTCAGTGTGAGAACGATTATGTAATGGCGTACGGGTCATTAGCGAGCAACTCCACGGTCGAGTAACGATGATGCCTAGACCTTATCCAGGGAGCAAGTGTTGGCTCAATAACCGTATTCGGACTCAGACATAGCCCTTAACGTAGTGACCACGCCCCACACGATAATTGGCGATGAAACCACCAGCATCGCAGTTACTTGTAAAAAAAGTCGTTGCCACGCTGGTCGTGCGGCGATTCGCGCACTCACCGTTATCCATGGAACCAGACCGGTCACAGCTAAAACCCCCGCACCCCAAATCGGTAAATCAGCGTAGCGCACGCCTAAAATCCACAGTGCTGGCAATAGCATGGCCACGACCGTCACGATGGTTCGATCCATAAGCCACGATGGACGCAAAGTGGTCAGCACTCCAACCGTGACTAAAGTGGCTGTCACAATCCCAGCAAGCTGCGCATGCAACAGAACATTGAATAATAATAACGAAACCGATGACAATAAGGCAACAAACGCCAGCCCAGTGGTCGTGGCACCTGGAGTTAATGTTTGATACGCGCGTTCCCACAACAGTTGTGTTATCATCCAGGGAATCACCAATCCGATGGACCACAACATGGCCAACTCTGTGGACATCCCAACATATTGCGGACGCAATATGAACCACACCGCCACGCTAATAAGCACAGCGCGCGTCAGCGCACGCAACCACCAAGGTGCTGTCGCACAGCCACCCCGCCAAGCTAACGCGCCAATGGCGAGCGCTATCCACACTGGCCAATCATGGACATTCACTCCAAATGATGGCCACTTACGTAACCCTAAATGGCACACGGCGTACACCAACGCCAACCACG
>SYDV01000223.1 GCA_005801395.1 Planctomycetia bacterium
CCGCACCAGCAGCTGAACGCAAGACAGCCACTCCATTTAATTCCGTCGTGGCATCGTTTCCGCGTTGTTTGAAGGTCGGTTTATTAACCAATAACACAATTAATACACACGCTGCCGCCAGCGCAGCGACAGGCCACCACCAGATCGACGGTGAACGCGACCACGGCGGTGACTTTTTATTCGTCTTAACAATGACGTTACTCGCCAGCTCTAACGCCGAAGGCTCCAGCGCCCGACGTTCCCCCCAGGTTTCTTGCCCCCATCGTGTCAGTAATCCGTGCATGCGCGCACGCTGCCAAAAAAGTGCGCGCGCTGCGGGATCTGATAATAAGCGCTGTTCAATCTCAGTGCGTTCTTCTTCGGACAACAAACCATGAATATAACGTTCGATTAATAAATCAGCGCGTGGGTCGCTCATGGCGCACGCCCCAATTTTTGTTCAATACAAGTACGCAATACCGAACGAGCGCGCGACAACGCCACATAAACGGCATCTACGGTCCATTCCATATGCTTGGCAACTTCGGCGGGTTTGTGCGCTTGCTGATAAGCTAATTCAACCATACGACGGCTATGCGGCGCCAAAGTCTGCAAACAATCACCTAAAACACGCAGCGGCTCGTCATCTAAATCAACTGGTGGTTCACTGGCGGCTAACGCCTCTAGCACCGAATCTGAAAATGGTCGTATTTGACGATTAGTCATGCGCCGACCAACTTCCATTATTTTAAATCGCGCAATACCACATGCCCAAGCCAAAAATTCCCGCTGCTGATCGTACACATCTGCCTTCGCCGTGATGGTCAAAAATGTTTCCTGCAACACGTCATCAATCTGTGTCCGATCAGGCATCAGCGCGACCACGAAACCGCGCAACTGTGGTGCATATTGCACGAACCGCGCTTGGACGAAAGCCACTTGCTGAGATGTTGGTACGGTTGTCATGGTTCTGAGGATATTGACCCTCACATTTGCTTTCTTAGCAAGGTGATTTTATTAACCTCAATAATACCACCCTAACCATTTACCTGCAAATGACTTATGACACTATCGCCTAAGCCAAATGATGACCTGATATCCATCTGCGGCCATGATTTAGGATAATAAATCGACGGATTCACGTTTACGAGCCTCTGAAGCGACCACGCGCCGCATCGTACGGCCCCGAGATTTGGCAATGGCGTGTACCCGCTGACGACTAATTCCTGCTTGTTCTGCAATTTGCGTGATCGGCATACCGTTATCATATAATTTTAAGATGCCTTCTTGATCCATTGTGCTACGCACCGTGGTTTTCTTATGATTGCGTTTATTTTTTTGCTGAGGAATTACCACATGCGACGATGCTTTATCTGCAATTTTTTCTGCTATTTTATCTGCCTGTGATTGCTGCGTCGACTCAGGAGCAGCCATACGCGAGATAACTAAGCGACTACCTGCGGGTAAATGAATTTCTAATCGCGCATCCAATGCGGCTAATAAACAGCGCAGCGGACTTAATCGACCATCGTCTTGCGCGCGTAAGATCAGCGCTGTCGCGTCAAAACTAACGCCCGATGCAAACGCTAAATGATCGGCGGTTATGTGTGATGCCTCAACTAATGCGCGCACTGCTCCACGCATACTGTCTATTTCACCAGCAATTAATGCGGCTGTCATACGTACACGAGCCGCATCAATTTCACTCAATATGCGCTGCTCTTCACTGGCAACGTACGTGTGAGCACGGGATTCACGCTCCGGTCGTTTAATTAATTTATTTTGTACCGCGATAGCATGAATATAATGCAAGAAACGGCGATTTCGCCAAGATAAACGCCCACGATCACGCTGCGGTTTCGACATCGGCGGAGCGTTAATCGTCCACGACTCATCGCCGCGCACAATTAATACCGTGCATTGAAACGCGGCAATTAAGCGCAACCACGTCAGCGCTGCAGGCGTCATACGCGTCAACCAATTTTCTACTGCCACGGGACTGGTGCCCGCTAATAATGCCGCCGTCGTCGACGACCACCCGCGCTGAAAGACTAAACCACGCAATAAATCAGGAAGCGCCAAACCAGAAATACGAGCGGCCATGAGTAATAGCCTATGATGAACGACAACAACGCCAGCGGCGTTGGCTCATCTATTGACACATTATTTTACTTTATACTATGACCCAGCATGTTCACCGTCCGCTGTATAAATCCGCATAAATGCCAATCCCAACACCAGGAATTTACCTGGCGTTTCGGGGGCCCTTGCGGTCGAGATGAGTGGAAAACTTGGATGAGCAAATAAGCGCGCCAAATCAACCAAACACATCACGATCTTCGCAACAGCCCCCAGGAAATCCTGGGGGCTGTTTGCGTTTACGGCGGTTTTTCGCCACGTTCTTTCACATATGATAGCTGTCGTTCAATACCTTTGAAATGACCTTGCCTAGCTCAGTGGTAGAGCTTCCGACTTATATGCGGACGGTCGCCGGTTCGATTCCGGCGGCACGGATTGTTTCGAGAACACACTTGGGGACGTTGGTGTAATGGCAACACGTCGGTTTGTGGCGCCGAAGATTCAGGTTCGATTCCTTTCGTCCTCCCATTTTTTCTCATTTATTACCCTTTTGTATTTTTACGTTCGCATCGTCTAGCGGTTTAGGATTCCGGAACTTCAATTCGGAGACATGGGTTCAAATCCCATTGCGAATATTAATTAAATCTCCCGTCGTCTAATGGTAGGACATCGGAATTTGGCTCCGATAATCGTGGTTCGAATCCACGCGGGAGAACAGTCGGTCTGGTTCGCTCAATGGCCGAGCATCTGGTTGAAGCCCAGACCATCGTGGTTCGATTCCACGGCCAGACGCCAATTATTATTCATTTTCAATTACCTTGGCAGGTGCCCCGAATGGTAAGGGACCCGGCTGTTAACCGGGCGGTCATCACATGACCATGTGGGTTCGAGTCCCACTCTGCCAGCTTTTTTATCGCCGCAATTAATAGCTATATTGACAACTAATTTTAAATTGTACTATTAATACATCGCCGTACTAACCCTCAACCAATAAGCACCATGTCACCATCCACTTCATCACGAGAAAGCCGCCATGACTACGCACCGGTCAGCCACAGCACTTTCATGCGAAAGATGCCGATGCCATGGTCAACTAATTATAGCACTGAATATTGCCCCAACTTTTACGAAAAATGCCGAACGGTCGCAACGCGCCATAACCATGATGGTGCCAATTTTATATCGCCGGGATTAAAGGAATGACGTGACACCACACACGTTCGCTTCTCTAAACCCCGGCCTAGTGCCGGGGTTTTTTCGTTTACGCTTCTTTGACAAATTAAACGCGTCGTTCATTACTTTTTGGGATCGTCTAACGCCTTTCCCAATCATGTGGATCTGTGGTGCTAACGGCAACACGCCTGGGACAGTCTCGTAAGACGGCCTCAGGAAACAGCGGTTCGATTCCGCTCAGACCCACCACCGACTGCTGCTGGAGCGTTCGTCGCTCTGACCATTAAACAGCCTTAAACCCGGTAGTTCCCAAATCTGTGCGTACCCAGGCAATGGGTTGGTACGTAACTGGCATGAATCCGGGGCGTCGGCAAAAACCGACCAGCAGTCTTTTTTTACGAAATACCATCAGCGAACCGCTTGTACGTCTGATGGTCGAAAAAATATGGGATTCGATTTCACAGGAATCTACTCGGTCATTCACGTTTTTGCTTCACTTAACATGCCGGAGCCTTTCACCGTCCCGCGGACAGAGCAGGTCGCAACCCTGTTGGCACGTGGTTGAACTCCACTCGGCATGTCCATTCCTCAGCGGCACAGGAAGCGGCCAACGTGCTACGGCAGACCGCTTCCATCACGCGTGAATATTATTGGACATATTTTCATGATGGAATTTGGGCCACAAGCATTGGGGCGATGCACCTCGCTTTTAACGAGGTGAGCACGGTTCGACTCCGTGGCGACCCACACATTCATTTTTTGCCCTTACTTTTTTCTCTGTTTTCCCTACTCGTCACCTGGCCTCGGTGACCGACCAAGAGTGATCAATCAAGGTGACCGATAAGCTCGGCGCAGCGCAACGCCAGCGCAGATTGATCAGAGGCATTTTTTTAAAGCGGGCCCTCATCGTCTTAACGGACAGAACACGAGAATACGAATCTCGGTGTGGTGGTTCAAATCCATCTGAGGGCGCCAATAGATAATGTATTTTCGTTATCACTGACACTTGAACGACGCGGTTAATGTTTGTTCCGTCTATTTCCATTCCACTTTATATTTTACCGTTTTTTATCCGGAGGTTTATCATGTTCCTGCCCATTCCCCTGCCCACCGGCACGCTGTTGACCAATATCAAACGACTACATTCCCACGCGGCTTGGTATCAACGCGAAGTGTTACGTCATGGGCCAACATTTGGCACCGTGCGCTATGCGCGAGCACGGCAGCGTCGCATTCGACAGCAGAAATTAAACGCTTCTGCCAATGCCATAATTGATGCGCTCGTAATAAGCCCCGTGTAAGCACTGCCAATCCACTCACTTTTTTCCCTGGAGGATCTATGTCTCGCTGCCTGGTGTTAAACGCCAGTTATGAATACCTGTCGATATCCGATAAATGGATCGACGCACTCGATTTGGTCTTAGCAAAAAAGGCGACACCAATCGAAGAATATGCTGACGTCGTTCGCAGTCAGCGAGAGGCTTTTCGTCTGCCTGCGGTCGTGGTGATGAATCGCTATGTCAAAACCCAACGCCCCGTGCGCTTATGGGTCGCGCCAACGCGCAAATTGGTGTTCAGCCGCGATGGTTTCCAATGCCAATATTGCGGCCAGCACATCACCATGAGCAGCGGCACCCGCGATCACGTCATCCCTCTCGCACGTGGTGGCCCCGACACCCTGGGAAACGTGGTCACCGCCTGTTTATCCTGCAACAATCGCAAAGGGTGCCGTACCCCAAATGAAGCCAACATGCCTTTGCGCAATCAGCCCAGGGCTTTAAGCGACATTGAGAAAATTCACTGCTTGTTGACCTCCAGTCGCGCAAATGAACGCGCGATCTGGATGAGTTGCCTCAAACGTCTGGGTTTACGATTGGCCAAAAGCAATTAAATCTGAAACTGGACTGCAACAAATATCCGTACGGTAACAAAACCGTACGGATATTTGTTGTTCCATGCTGTTCACTTGCCAAGTCAGCTAAGCCCTAGACACACTGTTCCAACGTCACTAGCTTGCGCTCATCATTTTGGATGGTTGGCAGAGCGGTCTAATGCACCTGTTTACTAAACAGACGAGCCTGAAAGGGCTCCGGGGGTTCGAATCCCTCACCATCCGCTTTTTGTTTTGGGGCTCTTTTTGTTTTGGGGTTCTGCCCCAGGCCCCGCGACCCTTTGTCGCACCGTTTTTTCTGCGCTACGCTACGAAAAAATAATCGGGCGGTCGCTGCGTTCCCATTTTGCCCGATTAATGGTGCTCGGCGGGCGAGTCCGTTTAATTTAGATTTCTTTTCACTCATTTGTGGGGCGCTGCCACTTGCCACCTTCACTTTGATTGTTTGACTTATTTTTTCTTTATTCCTAATTTGCGCCATTAATTAAACAATACAGTCAACATAACAGAACGGTATTTAGACCGAAAGAATTCCAAATTAAATATTGCGACGATTTTTTAGCCAATGAGTTTTGCATACTTCTCTTACCGTTAAATTACGTTTTTTTTAACATGTATTACCTAGGCAGCAGTGTAGTCTACAGATTTGCATTTGAAGAATGATTGAATTAAGGCTTTATCTTTCTTGACTGCTTTAAAGTCGCTATGAACACGTTTTTTAAGTGATTCACCA
>SYDV01000224.1 GCA_005801395.1 Planctomycetia bacterium
CGTCCGTTGAGTGTGAGCCTTTTGATTTAGTCGGAACGGGAGCGTCAACAGGCAGGGCAAGAAAATTGCCAGAAGAATAAAAAGATAAATGATCTTACATCGAGGGATGTCGTTAGGTACTCGGCTTGCATACTTTTTCTGGTCATCTTGCTTCAAATAAGTGAAGGCTACTGTTTTCTTCGCTATCAGTATGGTCGACGTCTAAATATTGTAATAATCCATTATAACTGCGCCCGTGCCGTACGGTTAAATGGGTTGGTCGGACACTGGCTATTTATAAAACAAGGCGCCTTGAAATTCATTCGCAATAGGCGCCAGGAATCAGCCAATTGAGGTGTCGACCATGTAGTCAATCCGAATAGCGTTTGCCATTTCGCAATGTCGTATTGCTTGATACCGTAACTTCCGTTTAGTTAATATATCCGTTAGATGAAGAGAAGGTCCCTATGATATTCTTGTCGACGTTGATTCTTCTTTTGTTGGTTATGGATCCTATCGGCAATGTCCCTTTAACCCAAGTGGTGCTGCAAAATGTTGACCCACAACGACGAAGAAAAATCATTCTGCGTGAAATGTTTTTCGCTATTGGCGTTTTAATCGCCGCCTTTTTCATGGGGCCGTGGTTGATGAAAATGCTTGGGCTGGAATATATTGTTTTGCAATTGGCTGGTGGAATCGTGCTCTTTCTCATCGCTATTCATATGATTTTTCCCAGCGAAAAATCGCTGGCGCAGACGGAAGATACTGAGCCGATGTTTGTTCCGATTGCGGTTCCGCTCGTCGCTGGGCCTTCAGCCATTGCTACATTATTATTGCTGAGTTCACAGCATCCGAACCACATGATTGAAGTTTTGCTCGCGTTACTGACAGCCTGGGCGATTACGGCTATTATTTTAGTTAATTCTACGCGCCTCAGTGAGTGGTTGGGAAAGAAAGTTCTCCGCGCCGTCGAACGCCTCATGGGTATGGTGTTGATTATGGTGGCGACGCAGATGTTTCTATCGGGCGTTCGGATATTCATTCGTGAAATCAATACAGACTCTTCACCAAAAGTGGGGGTTTCTTATGAGCAATTTGGCACTCTGAAGGAATTTGGGTTGAAGTCGAAGGTGGATTTAGTGCAGTAACCAACTGCGCCTTCATTTGGATCATTAGTCGCCTTATTGATCAGCAGGCGACGGTATGGCTCTGTTGATCTATTAGCTTCTGTATCGGCTTGTAGTCGTTTTTCGGTCAAATGGCGTATTCTGCGACTTCACACCATACGCTGTCCGCATGCCACGCTCATCGCGTTGCGTATGTGGTGCTCTTGACCAGGGAGTTAGACTGAATGCTCATCGTATTCTCATCATTTTTGTCGAAAGGACAAACATGACGCCTCCTTCCGCTCAAGCGAAGACTCCGAAACCATTGCCGACCGCTGTCGAGCAGGAACTGAAGAAATATAAATCGACGGTTGAAGCGTTGAATGCGGGCGCCATCGATGCGGATAAAGAATTCAAGCCGTATCGTTTGGTCCATGGTGTATACGGCCAACGTCAGGGCGGCACGAATCAAATGATTCGTATTAAGCTGAAGTACGGCATGATTACCCCGGATCAGATGCGCGTGTTGGCCGATACGTCAGAAAAATACACAAATGGCATCAGTCATATTACCACGCGTCAGGCGATTCAATTTCACTACCTGCAATTGGATGAGACCCCAGCTTTGCTGCGCGATCTGGAAGAGTGCGGCCTAACGTCACGCGAAGCCTGCGGTAACGCAGTGCGCGCAGTCTGCGGCAGTCCTAATGCTGGTACGTTATTGGATGAACCGTTTGATATTGATCCTTATAGCGAACATATTTTCCAACATTTTTTGCGTGGACCTTTATCGGCATCCTTGCCGCGTAAATTCAAAATCGCGTTGGCTTCGTCCGACAGCGACATCATGCAGCAAGTGAATATTCAAGACATTGGCATCATGGCAGTAACCGTAAACGGTAAGCAGGGTTTCCGCGTGGTCGCCGCAGGCGGCCTTGGTTCCATGCCTATCGCACCAGTCAAATTGTATGACTGCTTAGCGAAAGAAGAATTACTGCCAGTTTGCGAAGCCTTAGTGCGTGTCCATCACGTGTATGGCGATCGCACTAACCGCGCTAAAGCACGCTTAAAGTTCGTACTCAAGAACAAAGGCGATGAAGGCTTTAAGGCTTTGTTTGAAGAACAATTGGCCCTCGCTCGTAAAGACGGAATTAAAGGTAAAGTATTCCCTGATACATTGAAACCAGCTAATCCAACGGCCATTCCTGTGGTTGGCGGCGCTGAAGGTGCTTGGCGTAAAGCCAACTGCCGTACGCATCGTGAAGCAGGTTTCGCGGTGGTATCGTTAAATATCCCACGCGGTGATATTCCTGCTCGCGAAATGCGGGTGTTGGCGGATCTCGCGGAATGGTTCAGTGAAGGCGATGTTCGTTCGACCAATGACCAAAATATTATTTTCCGTCGTGTGAAGCATGAGCACCTTTTTAAACTCTATGCTGAATTAGTGAAACTTGGCTATGACAAGACCGCCCACGGAATTACGGACGTGGTCAGCTGCCCAGGTGCGAGCACCTGTATGCTTGGCATTTGCTTATCAAAGAACATGGCGACCGAATTATCCACGGCGTTGAGCACCCTGGCTACCGATCCACGTATTGCGAACAGTCGTATTAACGTCAGTGGTTGCCCGAATAGTTGTGGTCAACATCACATCGGCACGATTGGTCTGCACGGCGCAGCATCGAAGATCGGCGATAAGCTGATTCCTCACTACGTCCTGTTCGTTGGCGGTGGCGATGAAGGCAAGGAAATTCACCACGGCACCATGATTGCTCGTATTCCAGCGCGAAAGGCGCCTGCGACCATTCATGCTTTGGCTGGCTGGTACCAAGCTGAACGCAAAGCAACCGAAACGTTTGCTGAGTACCTGCGTCGCGTTGCCGGTGCTGGCTTAGATAAAGATGCCGCCAAAGCAGCCAAGGCAGCATTAAAAGATCGTTTAATGCCCATTTATAGTCTAGTCGAAGGCGATCTGAATGAAAAAGATCTTTACGATTACGGCGCTGACAAACTGTTCAGCTTGGATGAACTCGGCGCTGGCGAGTGCATGAGCTGATCGCTCGAATTAGGAAGATTACTCTCCTGGCAACGCCCGATGGCCCAATGGTCATCGGGCGTTGGCGTTTGGTATTACAACCGTAAAACACACACGATGTCACCCAGTATAACAGCAGCGCGATAACGCACTTGTCTGAGTGGAACAAACGCCACATCTTCGACATAGAACAACCATTTCCAGGAGTCAGATCATGAAACGTCTGTTTATCGTTAGTGCGTGTTTATTAACCTGAAAAAAGCAGTTGCCCGCCTCGTCTAGTCGCATTCGACTGGAAAAATGCAGTCATCCTCTCCGTTTCCCGTTCACCCATTTGGTGATGGGGTAATTCCGTCAGAAATTACGTCTCCTGAGTCGGTGTTGGTGCAG
>SYDV01000225.1 GCA_005801395.1 Planctomycetia bacterium
CAGATCATCCAGCTATTTTGGGGTGGAAACTGTATTCGGAAATTAATTTAACAGCCATGGGTGATCGTCAGCGCAGTGGATCGTCAGCAGGTTTGCCGCCGCAGGCGTCGTATGAGGAATTAGTGAATACTCGTCGTCGTTGGCACGAACGTGCGGCTGCTCATTTGCATAAAATCGATGTTTATGGTCATGGCGTTACGACGCACTGGTCTGGAGATTATCGTAAACCATATCCTGAAATTTGCGCTTTGCCTGGTATCGATTATATTTGTATTGATGCCTACCATAGCGGTGGGCGATCCCCAGAGCGTAATAATACTTTGACGGATCTCATTTATTATGGCACGCAAGAGCCGACGCATGGCCTAGGTAAATATCAAAAGCCAGTGTGGGTCACTGAATTTGGTGGCACGTCGCAAGGCGGTACGTCACCGGAATTAATTGCTGAATTAGCCTCTGCGGGATGGGCTGCGATGGCGAGCGGAAATGCTGGCATGCCAATGCTGTGGTGGTTTGAATGGATTGATCAGGGTGAGCGTTGGCAACCTTTTGGCGCCATTCAGCGTTTTATTGTTGGCGAAGATTTTCGCGGCAAGGATGCGCGTGGTGTTGTTTTAGCTGGCACGAGTAACCATGGGCCAATTTGGGCACGTGCTTGGGTACGTCCTGGCCGCATGTTGGGATATATTGCCGATCACGCCTGGGCTGCGGATGGCACGACACAGCCACAGCACGCACAGGCAACGGTTCGAATTGGCAATCAAGTATCTGCGGGTCCCTGCCGAATTGAATGGTGGAATGCGGATGATGGTAAGCAGCTCTCCGTGCAGTTTATTGAACATGCGGGTGGGGCTCTCGATTTAATGATTCCGCCATTTGTCAGGCACTGTGCTTTCAAATTGACGCGCACGGCACCGCCTGTCGCTCAATAAGGCAAAGCGTTTATTGAAAAAAACTAGTTTTGAGTGTAGGTCAAATGCCGATTGCATAATTGCACGCTAGCGCATTAGTCGAATTGGCGCAGGTCGACCGCTGCATCTTGTATGATGGTGTGATGCGCAATCTGAACTTTGCCTGGGACCTGGGACTCGCAAAACTGAAATAATTTACCACGCTACGCCCCGGTGCAGAAGACCTTATCCGTCACAACAGATATCATCTCGGCATCATCATCGCGTCCGCTGGTGATGGGTTTGCTGGCTATGTTCATGGTCTTCATCACCGCTGTCATTAGTGGGGGGGCTCTTTATTTTCGAGCAGTCCATTCTCTAGAAGCAGAAGTGATTGCGGATTTGCGTCGTACCGCCGTGGTGGCAGCGGCGGCTATTGATGGCGAACAGCATAAATTGCTCATTGATCCGGCACAGGAAGGCAGTGACGGATATAATAAAACAATCATGCCATTGAGTAATATTTTACGTTCTTCAACCAGTATTCGTTGTATTTGCACCTATATCTATAAAGACAATGTCGTATATTTCGTACTCGATCCCACGCCGAAAGGCGACAGTGATGGTGATGGAGTTGAAGATCATTCAGGACTTCTGGACCCTTACCCGGAAGCCAATTCTGAATTAATTTCTGTTTTGAAAGGCGGTCCCGCGATAACGGATAAAGAACCCGTTGAGGATCGGTGGGGGACAACGATTAGCGGCTATGCCCCATTTCATGATGGATTAGGTAATGTGATTGGCGCTGTAGGGATCGACCTTGATTTAATTACCTATCAAGAACGACTCAGCGGCGTACGTAATGCTTTGTGGTTGGGGGTGACGTTGGCAGTGACGTGTTCGATGTTGATCGGATGGTTAGTTTTGCGATTCGCTGGGTCATTGAATCGTGCACGGCATGTAGCGCATCATCATGCTGAAAATCTTCAGCAGGCTCATGCTCAAGCGGAAAAAGCGAATCGAGCAAAAGATGAATTTATGGCGGTGATGAGTCATGAAATACGGACTCCACTTAATGCGGTTATTGGATTAGCTGATTTATTATTGGCGAGTGAACAAAGTGCAGAAACCTATCATCATGTACGCACGATTCGGAGCAGCGGTGAACATTTACTGGCTATGATCAACGACATTCTTGATCATTCGAAAATTGAAGCTGGTGGTATGGTGTTAGAAGAAATTTCATTTTCTCCACGTGAAGTGGTGGAGGGTGTTCACGCTCTCATGCGCGGAAATGCTGAAGCGAAAGGATTGCGCTTTGGATTACAAATTGAAGGTCCGGTTGCTGGACGCGCTTTAGGTGATCCGGTTCGTTTACGTCAAATATTGATGAATCTCACTGCGAACGCGATCAAATTTACTGAGGTGGGCGAGGTGACTTTAGTAATGTCTGCTTCGCTGCCAGGTGGCCCCCATACCTTTAGTGTGCGCGATACAGGTATTGGCATGAGCGAGAGTGTCCGCCGTCGTTTATTCAAACCGTTTGAACAGGGGGACAGTTCTATCTCGCGTCAATTTGGCGGAACTGGTTTGGGATTGTCGATTAGTCAACGATTAGTGACACTCATGGGTGGTAAAATTACAGCCGAGAGCTTGCCGAATAACGGTAGCGTATTTTCATTTTCCTTGTCGCTGATGCCGACGAATCGACCGACGACTCGCTTACAAAAACCAGTGGCTTACGATTATTTACCAACTTTTTCGGGTACGGTTCTGGTGGTTGATGATCGTCAAGTTAATCGTTTGGTAGCCATGGCGATGTTGCGCCGAGTTGGGTTTCAAGTTGAAGAAGCGGATGATGGATATGAAGCGTTGAAACGTTTGGAAAAGCCAGGTATTGATGTGGTGTTAATGGATTGCCAAATGCCAGGTTTTGACGGTATGGCAGCAACGGCGGATTTGCGCATTAAAGAAGGTCCAACAAAACACACGCCAGTTATTGCTTTATCGGCGGCGATATCACCAGCAGATCGTGAGCGTTGTCGCCTTTCTGGAATGGATGGTTTTTTGCCAAAACCAATTCGGCTGGATGATTTGATTGCGGAATTGACGCAATTTTTGCCATCAGATGAAACTAAGGCGATTGAACGTGTTGTGCGCAATTCAAATGATCACGACATTTTACCAATATTTGATGCTCAAGTGCGTGACATGCTTTTAGAACTCGATGATAAACCTCAAGCTTTAGCCGACATGATTCGTGTTTTCTTACGTGATGCTGAACGTGATATCGCAACGATCGTGACAGATGCTGTTGCCGGTCGCCGGGCAGATATTGCAACTTGTGCGCACGGAGTGAAAGGTTCATCACTAACGATGGGACTATCGCGCGTCGGACGCTGTTTAGAGCAGATCATTCAAATAGTAGATCATGCAGACACGCAAGCTTTAGTAACAGCAGCGACAGAATTGGAGCATTCATTTAGTGAAGCGAAGGCCGTGTTGCAGCAAGAAATATCAAGACTGGAAGTTGGCAAAACCAATTAACTAATTCAAAAATCGTAAAATGTCATGCATTTTCATGCTTGGCTAATCTCGCTGTCTGGCCATTATAACCGTGTCCGACACGACTATGCAATCTATTGATCGTTCTAATCCATTGCCGCTCAACCTGCAATTACGTACGTTGTTGGAAGAGGGTATTCGTTTCGGTAAATGGCCGGTGGGCAGTATGTTGCCCTCAATTCGCGACTTGATCGATGAACATCAAGTGAGTTTGCCAGTGGTTCGTATGGCTTTGGATAGTCTGAGTGAAGCGGGAATAATTCGTACAGAGCATGGGCGTGGTTCTATCGTAGTGTCATTGCCGACTACCAACCAAGCGATGCGAAAAATATTATTTCTTCTGTGTAATC
>SYDV01000226.1 GCA_005801395.1 Planctomycetia bacterium
AAAATCCAATCCAGCGCCACCAAGCTGAAAGGTCGCGGGATGGTCGTAGGGATCAATCGCCTTCATATAATTCAACTGTGCGGTCACTTCAGCAGTCACCCATCGATTCTCTTCACATAAATTCCATTTCAAACCATTGTAGTGACCAAAACGAGCATTCAACATACGAAAAGATAATTTCCGCTGCGTCGTCAAACTTCCTCCCGAATAATTTCCACCGTAATAGCCAACATTTGCTGACTCAACTTCCGCCAAATGCCACAACAGAAAAATACCTTTTTTCTGAGCGTGCGACAAGGCGATATCCCATTGTTGCAATTTCAGCAAATCGTAGCGATCTTTAGAGGTATCTGACGTTGGATGTGGGAAACAGTCTTTACCGTCGCCGCCCATCGTTTGCGACATCATGTACAGCGAATTGCTTCCTTGATTTGCCATATAATTTATCGCGCCAATCAATTTTTTCCCGGCATTTGTATCAGTTCCATTCGTCCAATTCGGATCACCCGTTTGCCAATCGGTCAAGTGAACATTAAAATTATGACCGATACCAATAGTGGTATTAGTAAAGCCACGATAACCAAGAATATTTTCAGGGATTCCAGCGCCTGCGTAGACAAACGGCTTACCATTACTGCCATAAGTTAAATAATGATGTCCGCGATTAACCAACATGCCTTTGTCGGCTGCGCGAAAATCATCTCCTGATTTATTCGAGGCCGCAATCACCAATGACCCTGTTTTACCATCAAACGGACTAACGGCCACGCCAGCCGCAGCAGCCAAATCAACCGCCACATTAGTGCCCGAACGGAATGACACGACGTAGGTCCAGGTTCCTGTCTCATTCGGGTTTAAATGAGCAGTCCATACATTTCCCGCATCACCGCCATTACCATTGGTGTTAAAATACCCCGGGACTACCAACTTTTTACCCGATGGTGAAGTAAACGTGACATTAAAGCGGTAATTTAAAAACGGGTTCGGATTCGCCATTTCTGAACTCTCGATCGCTGCGATATTGAGATCAACTCGGTGCCACAATCTTAATTCACCACCAATTGTAACCGTTCCATCACCAGTGGCCGCGATCGTACTGTTGGCGACCGCTTCGGCGACGGTTGCGACTAAACCGCTAACGCTGGTTGTTTCCGTAAAGTCGCTGTGCGCTGCGATCACATCGTAGCCAGCTATGGTGTGATAAGTGCTCGTATGAATAAACGAGCAGAAAGGAACCGTAGCCGCCGACAGCGCTGATGCAGCAACGGTCATAAGGCTAAGACTGCGAACGAATAAGCGCATAGCGCATCCTCCAAGTGGTGGTGTGCAGCCAATGCGCGAGCAAAATCTCTTTAGGCTTGGTATTTCGGTTCCATTAGTGACTGGATCAAACACGCACTCCAAATATCGAACAGCGAGTCACTTACTGAAGTCGATCCATACATGGATATCACCATGGTGAGTCGTCTAAACCGATAAAAAGCGGAATTGATCTGACCACTCAGTACGAAACATTATTCGTTTCTTCTGCCTGTCACCGAAAATATGATAGAGGGCGCTTCGGACTTTCATGTGGATGCGTACGTGTGCGGACCGATGACATTAGCGCCAAGTCTGCCCCCAGACGTAATTAACCACAGAGTGCCCTCTGTGGTTAATAGCTTGTCTTCTTGTATATTGAGAGGCCAAGCTTTTAGCGCATTACTGATTTACCTACTTTCATCAGGTTAAAGTGGCCCTAACTACGGGACCACCGTCAATTCAAAGACAATTTCAGGACCAGCTGGCTGGAGTGAATCCGTATCAAAACAAGGCCGAGCTGTGAAGATAAACGTTCCAATGGCGGGAACCCATTCATTTCCTTTGATTGGCATGATGTTTCCCGTTTTCAAATTGTTACCGAGCACATAAAAGGGGAATTCTCTTTCAATTTGCGCTTTACTATCCGGAGCCTTGCAGCGAACGGATAAAATATCTGGCGTACAGTCAACCCGAATATTAATGTTTTGCGCTTGTAATTCATGTAAGCGTATCGTGGCACGGTGCCACCAACGTGGGCCAATTGGTTGGGAATTTCCAACGCGCTCTGGCACGAATGCTCTAATACCACTCGTTTGCGCGCGGTGTAATCCCGTATGATCTGCGCTCGCCTGTTCACCCGCTATGAGTTCCGTCATCGTGCGACAGACCGACGCATGAAAACTAACGCGGCCTTCAATGACCTGAATCGAGGTCTTTTCTGCGGTTGCGGTAATTCTAAATTTCGTTCCCATGACCGAGGTCGTCGCATGCGGGCCAACCAGGGTGAATGGACGGTCTTTTTGCCGCGTAATATGCGCGGTTAAAGCGCCTTCCACCAGCCGCAATGGCACGGCATCCGTTTGAATTTTCAGTTTACTGCCCTGAGCCAGTGTCAATTGACTGTCATCAACCAGCCAACGTAAGGTGGCTTCTCCATCGGCCGCGATCAGCGTTCGCCCCGCTGGAATTTTTCCGCCGATAGAAATTCTACCATCAATGGTCGTTACAGAGCCCATAACCACTTGCAGGTCACCCTTCACCACGTCTTGCGGGGTTGGCTTTGGGATATCGACAATATCATTTTTCTGAGTCGTGGGTGACTCTTTAGTTAAAATGAGTCCAATAAAAATCGCAATGACCGCAGCGACCATGGCTGCCGCGACCATTGGAATAAATTGAATTCCGTTGCGTTTATTATTCTTCTGCGCTGCACGTAACCGAGTTGATGATTTTGCCGTCCGACGCGTATGACGGCCAGTGCCAGATTTTGCCATCATGGCGACGACTTGTCGCAAGACGACGTCGTCGCGACTTAAAACAGCAAAGCGATCCCGCGCACTGGGATCATAACGTAAAAGCTGTTCTAATTTCGTCACTTGGTCTTGGGTTAAATCATCAGCTAAATAACCAATAATCAGCTCGTCGGCGGTGTGGCTCATTTGCCACCTCCTTGTCCGCCAAGCGCATGTCCATCAGCAGAGCCAACGCGTCGTTCGATACATTCTTGTAATAATAATCGCGCGCGTTTAAGCACCGCGTAGACTCCCTGCACACTACGGCCCACACGTTCGGCGATTGCCTCACAAGTTAAATCTTCGCGGTAACGTCCATCGACGATTAAACGCTGATCTGCTGGCAATCGTCCCATGCAATTGGTCATCGCTTCACGCAGTGGGGCTAACGTGTCGGGAGCCACTGGTACAAAATGCTCGCCAACTAATTCTAAAATCTCATCGCTCAGACGCGGGGTGCGCCGAGCTTGGCGACCGACTTCCAACGCTTTACGCCGAGTGACCGAACGTATCCACACCTCGGCTTCCTCTGGTATTAAGGGAATACGGTCAGGGTCTTGCGCGAGAATGACCGCGACTTCTTGATACACATCTTCCGCCAACAGCGAGTCGCCCGTAATGGCCCGCGCGTACGAGGTAATCATCATTTGATGTCGCGTGAGCAAATGCACCAAATGCACGCGTAACAAAGCGCTGGCAGAATTTGAGATCGAATGCGCATCGGTTGGCGTCAAAGAATCGCTCATAATGAACTATGCACTGAGAAAAGACGATTAGGCGGTCAAACTTGCATCAGCGTACAACACAACCAGGGCAACGGCTATCTGTGGTCGGCTCAAGCACGTACTTTTAGCACCTAAAAGTGCATTTTAACCCGATTTTACAGCGCGCCACTAACCGGGGTCACCACTAAGCGATCAATGCTCGACCCTACGGGCATCATAAGCATGGCCATAATCGCCGCTGCCACGTCAGCCGCAGGAGACATCCGAGTGCGATCAAACGTTTGCCCAGCGGGCCAGACTTCGGTGTCGGTGGCACCCGGCGCGACGACACCGACGCGAATCCGTTGTGCGCGTAATTCTTCACGCGCGATACGACTCCATGCTTCAAGCGCGGCTTTGCTGGCCGTATACACCGCGCAACCACTAAACGTCGAATCCACCGCTACCGAGCTGACATTAATAATGCTGCCGCCGTTTTTGGCTAAATGTGGAATGGCGGCACTCGCTAATAAAATCGGTGCCGTGACATTTAATGACCAGATAGCGTCCATAGGTGCCTGATTAATTGCTGACACTGGGGCAATACTAAAAATGCCCGCATTATTAACTAACGCATCCAAACGTCCGGTTAAACGCAGGGTTTCTTCAATTACCCGCTGTGGTGCTCCTAATTCCGTTATGTTTGCCGTAATAATTGATGCCCGTCCACCAGCATCATTGATCTGAGCCGCTAAAGCGACCAGACGATCCGTACGCCGAGCCACCAAGACTACATGCCAGTCTGATGAAAGAGCCAGGGCCAATGCCGCACCAATGCCTGATGACGCGCCAGTAATGAGGGCTGTTTTAGTCATGACGACATCGTGCGGTTGATCGACAGTGGGTCTAGGTGCTCTATCGCTCCAAATTGACGCGTTGCCTGGTCCACGTAGCTGACACTCAAGCGGCAACCATGGTTATTGGACTCGCAAACTCCTTGCAGGAAATCACGCTTCGGCAGCATTCATGTGGTGAGGACGTTTACCATGGTACCAAGCTCGTCTCCTTCATTCATCTCTATCAGCACATCAACGGACGAGGACGGGGCGTCGCTCATAACCCAACACCTTGCGGGTGATGACTTGGCTTTTGAGCGTTTTGTCCATTTACACAGCCAGCGCTGCTTTCGCTTAGCCCTACGGTTGAGTGATAATGCTGCCGATGCTGAAGACGCGACGCAGTCGGCATTTTTATTGGCCTTCCAACATGCCGCCGCATTTAAATCCGGCACCAGTGCTCGCGCTTGGTTGATCGG
>SYDV01000227.1 GCA_005801395.1 Planctomycetia bacterium
ACCATGGTCTGTTCGCCAATCATTTTGGCCGCCTGTTGATCAATAGAAATACCGCCTGCTTCGGGCTCTTCCGAATGCTTACATTTGTACCCGGTTAATATACCGCCGGTCGATGGTTCATGGCCGGCCCCCTGTCCTTTACAATGATCAGCAGCGAGGTCGGAAATAACGAGGATGCGATTTTTTACTGGCTCTAACGATTTTAAAATACTTGGTAATTCAAAATCTTTACCCGTTGTTTTCGGTTTCCAATGTTCCATGACCGCGCCTTGCGGAACATAAAACCATCCCAAACGCACTGGCGGTTTACCTTTTTTTCGGCCAACCGGATTCGAAGGCACCATCGCATCCAAAAAAGGCAGCGCGATACTGGCGCTGGCACTCTTTAAAAATGTACGACGAGGTAGTAACCAAGGTGAGTCCATGATCGGCTCCTGTTGTCCAACCATCATTGGGTCATGACGGACGCGAGTGAATGAAAATCTGAAAAAGCTCTATCACTATTGACGTCCCCTAAAGGGAATTGCCAAATCGTTTCTATCCTTTTTCCTGGCAAAAGCTTACAGCGAATCAGCGAGGCCATTCGCTAACTTATTTAAGGCACAAAGCGTGGGTCTATGCCAATGATCGTTGGGTAATACCAACTAAAAGCTACTCGGTTGATTGGTATCGGACCTGCTTGGAGAGGAAGTGTGATTGGCAGGCGCCAGCCTGCCACGCCATAAATTACCGGATCGATTTCTAAATGGCGTCGAGCTGCGTTTCTTCCCTGATCAACTTCTTCAACAATCATGCGGAGGATCTTTTGGTAGTTTGCTGGTGGATCGATGAGCACACCCGCCGTTCGTGCAACATCTGCCGCCAGCATCGCTTGGTTCATCGTGTGTAAAAGAGTCCCCTCACCTTCTTGACGTATTTGCTGCATAAATTGAGGCGTTAGATTATTTTCACAATCACTAACCACTAATTGCATATCTCTAACGATGCTGCCTTTATCACCACGCCAACCTGCGATCATCATCCGTGCCGTTAATGCTCGCCAGCGAGCGCGCTGCATAGTCGAATTTTCTAGGTTGGGAATACGTGATTCAATTTGATTACCCATAAATGTTTGCATCGCCATATCATCGACATTACTCCAAATTCCCGATCGACGGATTAAATCCGCCGCCTGGATAAATACCGTTGAGGTATCCATCGCCACAAAATCGGCGTCGTGGCCATTTAATGGCACACGAATCCACGCACGAATATATTCAACGGCTCTCTGTGCATAAACTGGATTATCACCCAAACGTGACGCTAACGCTAAACCTAACGCTTTTTTCGCCGCGTTTCCATACGTAGTTCGAGCGGCGATATATTGCGGACGTTCGTCTTGGTACGAATAAATCGTCATGACTTCTGGTGTTGTGATTGGTTCGTGGACCCATATGGGAACCAATGATTCTATAGCCGTCCAGGTTTGCGCCCACGGTTGTCGACCTGCGGCAATCGCCGCACGGACGGCTAGTATATGTTCTGTGCTCATACAAATCGGTGGCGGCGGCACATAATCCGTACGTACAATTTCCCCTGCGCCGACCAAACTCGATTTGCCATCAGCCGATCGTTCAAATTTCACCAATCCTTCGGTAACCTGCAGAACGCTGTTTCCTGGTTCAGCACCGATTGAAAATCGTGTGCCAACAACCCGAACCGACGCATCTGGTGTCAAAATCACCAATGCACCCGCTTCCTGACGAGGTGCGGCACGAACCGACATGAATCCACGCTCTAACCGAAGTCGTTGACTATTAGTCGATAATTGCTGGCAAATGCTGTTTTTTTCTATGATCGCCTTGGTGCCATCGCTCCAAGTAATCGTAACGGAACCATGATCGCTAGTATGAATCGAATCGCCTTCTTTTATTGGTTGTCCGATCACGAATGCATGACCGTTACCATCCTGCACTACTCCTGAAATGGAAATAACTCTTGGCTCTTTGTTTTCCGTCAGCGCTTCCCGATGCGCTTGAATGAGATTCGACCATTCCCAAGGCTGGGCAAAAATGATCAACAATGCCGCTGCGGCTACCGCACCCCAGCGGGTCCAAAAATGAACATTTCGCCGCCAACTAATGCGACGCATGACCTTATTTGCTGCCTGCTGACGTCGTGCCGAGGGCAAATTCGCTAATAATTGATGGGCTCTTTGCGCTAATATGAGTGGATCATTTGAACGCAGAGCGGTGCGACACAGCACGTGCGACTGAGTCTCTTTGAATACCATCGTGACCGCTGACGGAGTCGACTCTAGATACAAACGCAACTCAACGGCATCTGCCTCTGACAGTTCACCGTCTAAATATAGTTCAGTTAATTCCTGTAATCGACGGTCATCCATTTGCGATTTTTTCCCGATTAATTTCAGCACAGGCGCGCAAATCTCGACGCAAAACGAATAACATCTTAGCAATACTAGCTCGACTCTGTTTAAATTGCTGAGCTAATTGATTAAGCGAAATATCTTCAATGAATCGGCGCTCAGCGATCATGCGCATACGTGGCGATAACTTATCAAGACAAGATCGTAATTGCACCAATAACAGTTGCCGCTCATCAGCAATGGCGACCTCACGCTCCAACTGCTGCAACGATTCATCTGCCAACAAGGCGTCGATCACTTCAACATCTGCTCCACTATGCCGACGACGACGAGCTAATTCCCGGCGCAACGTATTACGAGCAATACCTTTCAACCACCCAGCAAAGGTGCCCACCGGTTTATATTCTGATAATTTTTCAAAGGCGGTTACAAAGGACGCCTGCACCACTTCGTCCATTAATTCTGGCGTAGGAGCATGGAAAGCTAAGAAGCCAGCCAGTTGCGGATACAATTCCACCACCACGGATGCAAACGCTTCACGGTCGCCGCCCTGGGCAGCGACAATTAAGACATCAATATCATTAGGTTCCATGGTCATGATTCAGTAGATGCTCCACCTTCGCCATTGTCTATTCCCCAACCACGGGCCAAAGGTTCCAGAAAAAATGCAAGTGACTACCATAATGCCACTTACAAGACATTAGCGGGTTACTTTACAGATCGCGCTGCTGGACTTGTCGCGCCATTTTTTGACTAATCCGCGACAATTGAGAAGTCCCAAATTCACTGAAATTAGGATGGTGGCATCTCTCCCGATGGTGCCTGCTTATTTACCACTATTTATTCAGAATGAGTTTAAGGTTTCATTTCATTGGAATTAGGAATTGAAACCGCTTTTCCAAAGTCATGAAATGAACGGCATTCCTAAATATCAGATAATGAAACTAAAATTATCCGCATAAATTGAATGCACACCTTATGGTTGAGCCTTCAACCATCCCAACGACACAAAAAAGGCATCTGCTGCAGCCAAGGTTTGTGCCTTAAACGGTTCTTTATTAAAAAATCCATGGGGCTGATCGTCATATCCAACCAATTCACAGCGATTACCTACAGCCTGCATGGTGCGCGTAAAACCTGCTGCTGTCGTAAACGGAACCGTCATATCTGCACGCCCATGAAAAATAATG
>SYDV01000228.1 GCA_005801395.1 Planctomycetia bacterium
CGCTCAATTCACCCGAAACTGCTAGCTAAATCATTCTCACCTAATGGCAGCAAACCGTAGCTGAGCCAAACGTTTCAACTGATAATTATCGTAGGCTTCATAGTGATGCGAAAAACCTAACTGCTTAGACCGTTAACCCTATACCCCTCTTGATCTGTGCCTATCGTTGCTATGGTCCACCGCATAGCGATTGGCGCGCTTTACGCCGTCCGCTCACTCCCCCTTCCTAGACAGGACGTCACATGGCCAAATCACCGCTCCTTCGCACGATTCTCTGGGCACATCGACAGATTTCCGGTGCTCGTATGGCGGGCATGCCGGTCAATGAATTCGTAGATAAGGCCAAAGAAGTTCGCCATAACCGTCGCGATTTTTTGAAAAACTGTGCTGGTGTTGCTGCCGCGACTGCTGGTTTATCTGCATTGCCACAGGATGCGTTTGCCACAACCACTACGGTTACTCAACCGACCGTCGCCATCATTGGTGGTGGCATGGCGGGACTGAACTGTGCGCGAATATTAAAATCAAAGGGCGTCAAAGCGACGATTTACGAAGCCTCCAATCGTGTCTCCGGTCGCATCTTAACCGACAAGACCACGTTTGCTGCGCAAAATATGTTTAACGATTTAGGCGCTGAATACATCGATACTGGCCACACCGTTATGCGCCAGCTAGCCACAAAATACGGTCTGCAACTTTATGACTATAATACCGATGATAAGCAAATTGATCCGTACTACGATTTTGGTGGAGTACGCCGTACGGCGATGCAAGTAATCAATGCCTACACCCCCATCGCTGCAGCGATTGATTTTGCCAACGATCAATTTACCGATCCCGATGGTACGGTAATGTTTAATAACCCAAACGGCGGGGAATATTACGATAATCTTTCGATTAGAGCCTTCTTAGCGACGATACCAGCCGAAAATTGGATTAAAAAATTAATCGAAGTGGCTTATGAAGTCGAATTTGGTCTTGATCCTAATGTCAATAATACCATTAATCTGCTCTATTACATTTCGACCAATATTAAAAAGATGAAACAAAAAGGTGTCTTTGATGTCTATGGGGCTTCCGACGAACGATTCCATTGCACGCAAGGCAATGAAGCCATTCCGAAAGCCATGGCAAATACACTGACCGATCGCATTCAATTAGGTAAGAATTTACGCTCGATTGCACTTCGTTCCGACGGAAAATACGTCCTGACGTTTGCTTGCAGTCATGTCGTCATCGCCGACCACGTGGTATCCGCCATTCCGTTTACCATTTTGCGTCAACTCGACCTGAGCTGCTTGGCACTGCCTTCCTGGAAAACCAGAGCGATTAATCAAATGGGCTATGGAAATGTCACTAAATTATTTACCGGCCACACCACTCCCGTTTGGCGTGCACAAGGCTACGTTGCAAATATTTTAACCGACCGCGCATTCCAAACGACCACCGAAACCAGCCGTATGCAGCCTGGAACAACCGGTATTATTGAAAATTACACGGCTGGCTCAAATGCTTTATTAAATGCCCAAGGCACCATCGCACAGCAAGTCACCAATTTCCATAATCAAGCTGAAGCGATTTTCCCCGGCCTAAAAGCGAGTTATAATGGCCGCAAAGTGCGCAAAGCATGGAATCAGAATCCATTCAGTAAGGCAGCGTATTCATCCTACACAATTGGACAGTACACCACCATCGCCGGCGCTGAACCAATCCGAGTCGGAAACCTGCACTTCTGCGGTGAACACACCACGATGGATTACCAAGGTTGGATGGAAGGCGCCGCGCGCACTGGCGCAGATGCTGCTAATGAAGTCTTGGCCGATCTGAAAATGGCCCCACCTACAACACGCATAAATGGCCGCCCAGGCACCGCCGCGCTGACGGCAAACGGATAAGCCTACTTTCGATTTGGCTATCAATAATTTCCGTCGCTCACATTAAACTTGGAGCGACGGATTTTTTTATCCTGGATATTTGGACTGGTTAAGATTATCGGTCGCTCTGCTGATCTAACCAATTACCTTTCGTCTGTACCTGCTTGACCTAATTCAAAAAAGAAAATTCAAAGGAGGCATTGAAAGGGAATTAATATCACATATCCGATATATACCGCATCCGTTGATGCCCAACGATATTGCTGATCTTAAGATGTTTATTTCTCTGATCGCGCTGATGTTCGTGAATTAAAATTGCCCCGCGCGGGCGATGGCCATTAATGCGGCGCGGGCTTTGCGCAGCGTTTCTTCGTATTCACAGGCGGGCACGCTGTCTGCGACAACGCCCGCGCCGGCTTGCAGGTGAACTTGGCCTGGGGTAACGATGGCAGTACGCAGGGCAATGCAGGTATCCAAGTTGCCGCGGAAATCTAAATAACCGACAGCACCAGCGTAGGGTCCGCGTTTAACCGGTTCGAGTTCGTCAATGATTTGCATAGCACGAACTTTTGGTGCGCCGCTGACGGTTCCGGCGGGATGACAGCAACGCAGGGCGTCTAAAGCATCAAGATCGTCACGTAAATCGCCTTCGACGTGGCTGACTATATGCTGCACGTGGCTGTAGCGTTCGATGACCATACATTCCGTTAATTTCACGCTGCCGGGCTTACACACGCGGCCTACGTCATTGCGGCCTAAATCAATTAACATGGTGTGTTCAGCGCGCTCTTTGGGATCACCCAGTAATTCTTGCGCTAAGTGTTCGTCTTCGGCGGGTGTGGCTCCGCGCAGGGCGGTGCCAGCAATCGGGCGCACGGCGACGCGACCATCTTCGACGCGTACTAATAATTCTGGGCTGGCACCAACTAAGGCGGAATCACCTAATTTTAGGCAGAACAAATACGGACTCGGATTTAAGCTGCGTAAACTGCGATAAACTTGAAATGGCGTCAGTTGGCACGAGGTGGATAATCGTTGACTGAGCACCACCTGAAAGGCATCACCGGCTTTGATGTATTCTTGAATGCGGAGTACGCCGGCCTCGAAACGATCTTTGGAGGTGTGCTGATGATAGGTCAGTTCTTGGCCAGGGCCGGCTTCGACTAGCTGGGATGCGTGCGGCTTATTCAGGCGCGCTTGCATCGCGTCTAACTCCTTGTTTGCAGCAGCATAGGCGTGAGCCACCGTTTGCCCCGTGGTCAAGTCTAAATGGGTAATCAGCAGCAAATGATTATAGCTGTGATCAAACACCACCACCGTGTCGTAGCGACATAAATGGACATCCGGTAAATGAAGCGTGTCGGGCGGACAATTCGGTAACGGTTCCATCATACGCACGGTGTCGTAACTTAAATATCCGACTAAACCGCCGCTAAAACGCGGGAGGCCTGGAATGGATGGCGAACGATAAGGTTTTAAATAGTTACGAATCGCGGTATACGGGTCGCCGTGTAAAACTTCGCTGGTGCCGTCATGACGATGCAGGGTAATGTTCTGTAAATCGCCAACTAAACGGGCGCGCGGTACGGCACCGACCATACTATAGCGGGCGACGCTTTCACCCCCGACCACACTTTCGAATAAAAAAGCAAAGGGTTCGTCGTTGAAACGAGCCAGAACACCGACCGGCGTTAACGCATCGGCCACCAGCCGACGCACCACCGGAATTAAAGTGAAACCTTCGGCGGCTAGTTGTTGGGCAGCAGCTAG
>SYDV01000229.1 GCA_005801395.1 Planctomycetia bacterium
AACTGGCCAGGCATTTATGCGATTGGCGGTTGCTAATGATGGTGTGGTACTGACTTGGGATCACCGTTTATGTGATGCGCGTGGTGCCGGTGGTGTGTTAGCGCTGCTGCCCGAATTAGCCGCCGGCACCAACACCAACGAACGTTGGTGGGATGCTGAATACCGTTGGCCCCCTGGCGTGCCGCGTGCGGCGCGATTACGCGGTCCAATGGCGCAACAGGCAATGCCGTTATTAATTCCACATCGTCTCGTGCGTTTATGGCGTCCTTTAGCGGCAATAAAACCATCGCCCGCAAATCCCGCCTCATCCATAACGGTGCAGGCAACGGCTTTAGGAACCGAAGCGACCGCTCTTTATCAAACTCGTCAACGCCAAGCGAGTGGCCGATTAGCCGAAACACCGTATTTACTCGCATGTGTCGCTGCCGCTTTAGAAACCCACCGCGGAATTGATGGCGATATTTTAATGCCATTGACGGTCGATTTACGCGAAACTGGTGACAAACGTCTCTTAGCAAATTGTCACGGCTATTGTTTTTTACGCGTACCAGCCGGCATGGCGACGCGTGATTTAAAAGAAACTGCGGCACATCTCAAACAAGCACATCGCGACTGGCTTGCCGCAGACGGATTAATTAAATTATCCGCTTCCATGTCGTGGTTTGGTCATTTACCGACCCGTTTGGCTCGCGCACAATTAGGTAATCACCGAGCCGGTGTCTGGGCCAGTTGCGTGGTCGCTAACGCAGGCGCGACGCCATTAACGGCAACCTGGTTTGGTGCGACGGTCATTGGTGTCGATCATGCCGCCTGCATCCCAGGAACTCCTGGAATCGGCGTCCTTTTCCGCCGCGATGCCCGAGGCCTGGGATTCGACACCATCACCACTGGCCGGGTGTCTTCGTTGTTTTCCGCACAACAGTTCGCCGAACGCCTGCGCTACCAGCTGCTAGAGCGTCCACTGATTGGCTAAGCAAGGCTGATTTCGCCCTCGGCCTACGGGCTTGCGGGAACCTGTGCACCTCATAACTTTCCACCCCGCCAGCCCGAGTAGCTCAGCGGTAGAGCAATGCATTCGTAATGCGGAGGTCGCAGGTTCAATTCCTGTCTTGGGCACCATGAGGCCCGTAGGTTAATCCCTACGGGCCTCTTTTTTTGGATAGAACATTAGACGTAAAAACGCTTCTTAAATCCCGACTTCAACCGTTCCATTGACAACACGCACGGGAAAAACGGAAACTTTATGTCCGCTTGGTCCACGGGCGATTTCGCCGGTGGTAAGACTGAACGACCAGCCGTGGCCGACGCACATGACGGCGCCGTCGGTGACGGGGCCTTGAGATAGCGCGACGCCAGCGTGTGGGCAGACGTCTTTGAGGGCGTGGAAAACATCGCCTTGTCGATAGACACCTAAGCGGCGTGGGCCGATTTGAATGGGGCGGCCTTCGCCATCATCCCATTCCTCGACTTTTCCAACTGCGGTCCAACGTAAATCATTGTTTTGTGACATTCACTTTTCTCCCGGATACTTGAGGCCTAAATGGGTTTTCAGTACGTCACCAACGCTGTCGCTGCGCAAATGGGTACCAACGCTCGCGGTGCGGCGTTCACTGGCTGTCGTAATGAGACTGCCGACGGTGAGCAAATTTTGTAATTCCCAGCCTTCACGCGTACGAAATTCACCGTTGGCTTGATGCCGCATCCAAAATTGCAGGCTGCGACGCGCGGTCGCCAGTTCATTGGCACAACGTTCGATGCCGACTTGGCGCCACATTAAAGAACGCACGCTGCGCACTAAATCTGGCACATCTAATTCCGTTGGTGCTGGTGCTGATTTGGCCACGGTAATTCGCCGACGACCAACAGGACCACCCGACAACGCGGCATTTTTTCCTGCACGAATGCCCATGACCAGACCTTCCAGTAAACTATTTGAGGCCAAACGATTTGCGCCATGCAATCCGGAGCACGCGACTTCACCAGCGACTAATAACCCAGGAAGCGTGCTTTGACCTTGGCCATCGCTGAGCACGCCACCACAATGGTAATGAGCACTCGGATGGACAGGGATCCATTCCTTGGTGATGTCAATGCCGAAACTATTGCAGGCATCATAAATGGTTGGAAAACGGCTGCGCAAAAAATCATTACCAAGGTGCGTCGCGTCTAACCACATATGCGGAAAACCCGTACGACGTATTTCGTTCACGATGCCACGGGTTACCACATCACGCGGCGCTAATTCGCCGTTCGGATGAATGGCCGTCATAAACCGTTCACCAGCGCTGTTTTTTAAGTAAGCACCTTCGCCGCGCATGGCTTCGGTGATCAGCAAACGAGCGCCACCTGCAATATACAGCGTCGTTGGGTGAAATTGCATGAATTCTAAATCAGCGACCACGGCTCCGGCACGATAAGCCATGGCTAAGCCATCACCGGTCGCAACCGATGGATTGGTCGTTTCACGCCATACCCAACCACATCCGCCAGTGGCTAAAATGGTTGTACCTGCCATCGCGGCAATTAATTCTTCTCGGCGATAATACAATGCGCCAACCACGCGTTCACCATCACGCAATAAATCAATGGCAAAGGCATGATCAACCACCGTTATTTTATCATGTTTCATCACCGCTTGCGCTAAACTGCGGCCAACTTCGGCTCCGGTAGAATCACCATTCGAATGTAATATGCGACGCGCACTGTGGCCCCCTTCGCGCGCTAACGCTAAGGTGCCATCGCCACCAAGATCAAAAATACAACCATGTTGGCGCAGAAAATTAATCGCAGGAAGTGCGTCAGTTAAAATACTGCGCACGACATTTTCGTCACATAATCCGACGCCCGCTTGCAGCGTGTCGCTGACATGTAATTCAACATCATCGAGCGCTTCACGCTCTTCATTTCCTAATACGGCAGCCACGCCACCTTGGGCATGCACCGTATTGCTGTGCCATAAATCGCTTTTCACTAATAATAAAACTTCCGCGCCAGCATCTGCCGCAGCCAAGGCGGCACTCAATCCGGCCACGCCTCCACCGATGACCAATACATCAGCCTCTAAATGTGGCCGACGGCGCAGGTCAAATCCGACTAAATGTGGCTGAACCCATGGTCCAGGAAGGACATCCGTGTGCATGGCGGGATCCTGTCGTTGATTGAGCGCTTGCCCAGGGACAAGCTACTCTGAAAAGCTACGAACTACGAGTCTCGAACCCATTATGTTACTCTGGTCTAATTATTTCGTAGCTCGCAGCTCGTCCCTAAAATTGGCGAGCCAATTCGGTAAATTGCCGACCGCGATCCTCAAAGCCATTAAACATATCAAACGAAGCGCACCCAGGGCTGAGCAACACAGTGCCGCCACGACCGAGCAAGGCGACGGCCTGCGATACCGCTTCAGCCAAAGTGGTTGCCGTACTGGCATTAACTCCCCAATTGGCCAGTGCTGCCGTAATTGGTTTGGCCGTTTGACCAATCACAATGGGCATCGCACCGCGTGCCGCGACCGCTTCGGCGAGCACGCTGTAGTCAGCTCCTTTATTTGAACCGCCAAGAATGACCGCGAGTGGTCCGGCCAACGCTGCCAATCCTGCCATTGATGATTCAGGAGTCGTGGCGATGGAATCATTGACGAAACGTACGCCGCGTGCGGCGTGGACCAGCTCAAGGCGATGTGGCAAACCGCGTACTCCACGCAGTCGTGCGGCAGCTTGAGAAGGTGATAATCCTAAATGCAGCGCGGCGGTTAATGCAAGACAGGCATTTTGTGCATTATGATCACCAAGTAAGGATAAATCACCACGCGTGGCAAAACGTTCGTTCTGTGGGCCAACAAAGACACCGTCTTGATAACGTACTAATCGTAATGCCATTGCTGTCACATTGCGCGTTCCAGGAATACCTGGGGCAACCACTTGCACTTCGCCCCAGGGCATCATGGCGAGTTTAGTTGTGCGATAATGCGCTTCATCAGGATGCCAGTCCAAATGATCGCGCGCTAAACTAGTAAGCAGAGTGACATTAAATGTGGGCCGATGGAGTGCGAGATAATGCAACTGAAAGCTGGATAATTCGCAGACAATCGGAACTTCCGGACCTAAGCGCGCCAAAATATCCAACAATGGTTCATTACTATTTCCACCAACCGTCCAGCCTAACAGTGCGCCAGTAATATGAGCTGTGGTACTTTTCCCTTTTGTCCCCGTTACCGCAATGCGCGGTCCTTTATGTTCACTAAAAAATAATGACTCTGGTGATACCACCGGCGCGTGCGTTGCTGGCCAAGCACGCGGTGGAATGGCTGGGGATGCGACAATAACCTCGGCATTCGCAAAACAGTCGTGAGAGGCATCGCCAATAAACCATGGCCAGCCATGTTTAATTGCTTCAGCGCCATTCGCGCCCAATTGGGCCGGGGTTTTCTGCTCTAAGATAGAAACCTGTGCGGCACGAGCGCTGCAAAAACGCGCTGCAGCTAGACCACCACCATGGTGACCAAATCCCCAAACTAAGACCCGTCGCCCTGCGAGTTCGATCATGGACGAATAACTTCTGTTGGTGTTGGTGGTTGAAGGAACAATTCGTGCATGATTTGTCCTGGTGATCCCACCAAGGTGACGCCAAGCAAGGCCGCCGACGTCACGGCAAGATCAATTTGTCCTCGATGTTGATTCACCACTATCCCGCGCTTGAAGTCTGGCCCCATCGCCAGCAATTCAATCTTATGACATCCGGCACAATCATCACCGTGATTAATAAAACCGTCTTTATGTCCATCGGGATGACGTCCATGATCATTCGTGATAAAGAGCGTCGTGGTATCTTTTAAGATAGGATCAGCTTGAATCAGCGCCCAAATTTCACCGGCATATCGATCCGTGTCGCGAATACCCTGCAGGTAGCTATCCCATTTATTTGCATGTCCTGATGCGTCTGGCTCTTTG
>SYDV01000230.1 GCA_005801395.1 Planctomycetia bacterium
GCTCTTCTGTGGCTCGCACGGACAAACCACACAGCGCTTGCGTGTCAATTCCATAAATCACTCCCAAGCTGCTCAACATGTCTCTCAGCGTTGATAAATTGACCTGCTGACCCGCTGGAACGCGCACCTGTGCCGTCATGCGTTCTGGGCTAATTACCATCCACGGACGTTCGCCCGACTGATCCATATGGCGTAAGTATACATGAAATCGACCATTTGCGTCACCGCAGGGTGTTCAACCCAAACATGGTGGAGGGCATGGACTCCAAGGCGACGTTTCCTATGGTGCGCGGCCTTATCCGAGGGCTCTAAATGGCCCTTCCTCTTTGCACGGTGAGCACTTATGCGACTGATGGCACTTTATATGACCTCGATCATCTGCGGATTCTGCATGATGGCTTTAGAAATCATCGGCGCGCGCTTCATGCAGCCCATCTTCGGATCGTCGATTGACGTATGGGCAGCCATTATTTCCGTCTTCATTTTATCGCTCTCGATTGGCTATGTCGTAGGTGGTCGAATTGCTGACCGCTCGCACACCAACACCGCACTTGGTTGGGTAGTTCTTATTGCTGGCGCATTTTATTGTTTAATCCCCTGGTACGGAATGGGCTTCATGGAAAGCATGGGAGAAGATGTTCACAACTCGCGCGTTGGCGTGCTGTTTGCTGCCATGTTCTTATTCCTCCCGCCATCCTTATTATTGGGCACGGTATCCCCAATTTTGGTTAAATTAGTTTTCGTTGGGGCCGAAAAAGTCGGTACGACTACCGGCACATTATATGCCATCGGTTCTGTCGGTAACGTACTCGGAATTTTGGTCAGCGACTATATTTTGCTCGCCTACGTCTCGCTTAATAATAATATTTTATGGATGGGTGTCGTCTTATGTGCCCTTGGCTTCATCCATTTATTACGTCCAGTCCATGCTACGGCCCACGTCACCAACACCACTATACCTGATGTTGATCCCGCCGTGGGAGCGAAAGCATGAAACTACTCCTTGCTGCATTAATCGCCGGTTTATCTATCGCCATTGGCTTCACCTTTCAGGACGTTGCCTATCGCTTAGATGCTGTTGGTTACGGCGAACAACATGCGCTTGAGCATCGCGATAGCGCCTATTCTAATATTACTTGGGTCGTCAGCGAAACTGATAATTTCCAACAATTACGCTTTTTTGATCGCGTTGAAGGTGGCATTTGTCTACGTCCAACGTGGGATGAATTGATCACTTTAGCTGGCAAAGATCCTTCACTGAGTCATTTGGTCCCCGCGCCTGGGAGCATGCCTCGTCCGGTAAAACCCGCTTCAACATGGCCATATAGCTGGCAACCAAATCCAGGAACGGTAACAAATTCTCCGTACATCCGTCTATTTCCCATTGGCGTGTTGATGAATCAAGCGCTCATGGCAAAGGCTGGTGGCGACCTGAGCAAAGTCGCGCCGAAAATTCTTATCATTGGCTTGGGTTCCGGCATCGGGATTGCCAATCTCGCCTATCATTTTCCCCAGGCCTCTATCACGGTCGTTGATATTGACCGCGTCGTTGAAGACATGGTCAAAGATCACTATCCATTAGTTAATTGGTTACTGACACAAAAATGCGCCGATGGTTCTCCTCGATTACGTTTCGAAGTGCGCGACGCACGCCAATACATCCGCTTCGAAGCGAAGCGTGAATCGGCAACAAAACCCTACGATATGGTTTTACTTGATGCCTACACCTCTGGTTCAACCATTCCGCCGCATTTGATGACTAAAGAATTTTTTAGCCAATGTGCAGATATTATGAATGACGATGGAATTATTTTCGCCAACGTCATCGGTAGCTACACTGGTGAAAAACGTTTAGTCTCAGGTGGCGCGATGCGCAGCTTCCGCGCAGCCGGTTTAACTCATTTATGGAATTTCCCCGTTGTGCTCACTGGCGAAGGCTCGGGCAATTTTGATCGAGAACGCAGTCGCAATAATATCGTTATCTGCAGTCGTAAACCACTAGATCCACAAACAAATACGGCGGGCTGGGAGCGTTTGAAATCATTTGTACCATATTCACAGTTATCCCCAGGCATGTCGGTCAGCGCAGGTTATGTGATGGCCAACATGAATACGAAAAGCTTCACTACCGCCATGTTCCCCGCTGATGTCATTGATGCTTTAGCGCCAAACGTAAAAGCAAAACTCGTCGCCCAGCAAGGTTCTGCTAACTCGGTGCAATATCCCTTAACTTGGTCGACCGAAGATCGCGCGACTATTGATTCAACTTTACGCGCGGTCGATGCCGCGGTCAAAGAAGGCAAAGTACGCGCCATGCCATTCGGCTGGTTGGATCGAAATCAAATCACCATGTTACAACGTCGTGAAACCGATTGGGTTTTAGCAGCGCGCGAAACTTTCCGCATTAGCGTTTCATTAGCCCGCGATCCAAATTTTGGCGGTGATGCTTTAGTCGGTCCATTAGAAAATGAACGGGCCAGCATCAAAAAACCAAATTGGATTATTACCGAAGCCCCGCTGTTTACTGATCAAATGCCGAATGCGGACATCTTCAATAATTGATCAGGGGATGACTTGGATTATCGCTTATTGTAATCGCGACATAAAAAAGCCTCAGCACGATTCGTGCTGAGGCTTTTTTGCATGCGAACGAAAATTATTACTTAGGCATCGCGACGAGGGCGGAATACTTTACCTTTACCGCCAAATTCACCGTCTCCGTTGCCTTTAGGTTTGCCAGTTTTGCCACCTAATTTGGGTTTTGAGCCAGCGTCGCCACCACGTTGTGGTGGTTTTTCTTCACGCTGTGGGGGACGTTCATCCTGGCGCGCTGGGCGGTAACCATCGTTGCGTGGTCCGCCGCGATATCCGCCGCCGCCGCGCCCGTATCCGCCGCCATTACCACCGCGATATCCACCGCCACGTCCGTAACCACCACCTCCACCGCCACCACCGACCACTGATTCCAGGCGTTGGCCTGATAATCCAATGCGATCAGGGCCACTAATAGCGCGCTTCGATAATAACATGGATAACACTTTGCAGGCAGCTTCGCCCGCATCCATGTCTTCACACAATTGGGCAAAGAGATCGACGACGCCTTCGGCGATTGGCTGTTCACAAATCATTTTGATGAGTTTTTCATCTTTACGTTTATGAACATCCGCGAGCGAAGGAATTTCACCATGAACGAATGATGCTTTAATTGCCTGTTGAATGCGTTTGAGTTTACGGAACTCAAACGGCGTGACCAACGTAATAGCTTTACCTTTACGACCTGCGCGACCAGTACGTCCGATACGATGCACATAGCTTTCTTGGTCAAACGGCATGTGATAATTAAATACGTGACTGACGTCGGAAACGTCTAAGCCGCGCGCAGCAACATCGGTAGCAACGAGAATTTCGATGCGTCCCTTTTTAAATGCTGCGATAGCGGTTTGGCGTTGTCCCTGTTCCATATCACCATGTAAGGTACCAGCAGGCGAACCGCGAGACACCAACATCGTGCATAGCTCATCGGTTTCGCGCTTCGTGCGGCAAAACACGATCGATTTGCTTGGCTCTTCTACTTCGATCAAACGCACGATCGCATCAGTCCGCTCGCGTTCTTCAATTACATAGAAATACTGTTCAATGTCAGTCTTAAATTCAGTCGTCGCTGTTAGATTAATGGTCTTGGGATCACGCAAGATGCGCTGGGCCAAGCCGCGAATTTGTGGCGGCATGGTTGCCGAAAACATCAGCGTTTGGCGATCTTCAGGTAAATGTTTAAAAATGGCTTCGATGTCTTCCAAAAAGCCCATGTCTAACATTTCATCGGCTTCGTCCAGCACCACCATTTGCGGAGCAAAATTCCGCAAATTACCTGACGAGAGATGATCCAACAAACGTCCAGGGGTGGCGACAACAATATTCGCACCACGATCAATCATATCTAACTGACGACGACTCGATTGGCCGCCGTACACCGCCACGGTTTTCGCACCGGCACGATTGCCCAGTTTATAAAGTTCATCACTGACCTGCGCCGCCAATTCACGCGTCGGGGTAATGACCAACATTTGGACCCCCTTCTTACGCACATCAATGTTGTGCATCGCGGGTAAACCGAACGCGGCGGTTTTGCCGGTCCCGGTTTGCGCCATCGCGATCAGGTCGGCACCATCCAAGATCATTGGAATGGCCTGCAGCTGAATTGGGCTGGGTACCTTATAACCCGCAGCATTGATGCCGCTAATGATGTCTGGACGGAGTCCAAAGTCCTGAAAGGTTAACAATGGCTTATCATTTACGGTCATGAGCTACTCGCGGGGCGCCGTGTCATCCACGTTTATCCGCGAAAAGCTAGCGATGATCTGCCGACCATCACTGCGGTCTCTCAGTGCACGGCCCGTTATTTTCAGGCAAACCACTTTGCCAAGGTTGGTTGTGATGTGGGGCAAGCACCGCCTGCACCTCGGCTAATAAAGCCAAATCCAGCGGCTTTTGCCACACCGCCATATTACGTTCGACATCCGCCAACGAGCGAATTCCAACCAAAGTCGAAGCGATACCAGGTGCCAATAGTGCGTATTGGAACGCCAGTTCCCCGAGTTCTACACCCGCGCGCAAACACAACGCCGATGCCGCGGCACAGGCAGCGCGCAATGCTGGTGACGCAGGATGCCACGCCGGAGGCCCACTGGAGGACAGCAATCCCATCGACAATGGCGAACCATTAATGACGCCAATACCGCGTTCGGTAAGCCACGGCACTTCGTCGGCCAAGGTCGAATCCGCTAACGTATAATGGCAATACGACAAAATGGCATCGACCTCAGTTACCGCCAGCACACGACGGAATATGGCCAACGGATAACCGGTAATGCCGACGGCTCGCACTTTTCCCGCTTGTTTAAGTCGCTGTAACTCCGGCACGGCTTCGTCAATGATGCGTGCTAAAGACCAAAATTCGATGTCGTGTAATTGTAATAAATCGATGTGTCCGCAGCGCAGACGCTGCAAGCTCTCATCGACGCTGCGGCGAATACGCTCAGCGGTAAAATCAAAATCACGAATATCATAGCGACCCACTTTGGTCGCCATCACATACCGATCACGTGCCACCCCAGACAAACACTCGCCTAAGGTGTTTTCGGAAAGCGTTTTACCGTAAAAAGGTGATGTATCAAAAAAGTTCATGCCTGCCGCTAATCCCGCAGCGATCGCATCGCGTGCCGTGGCTTTATCGACCGCACCATAAGCACCACCCAAGGTGGCCGCGCCAAAACCAATCGACGAAACACGTAAGCCTGAGCGTCCAAGCTCACGAGCCGGAATAACTGAATGGTTGGAATTTGAGTTCATAGGGGGTCGACCATAATCTTAACCCATGAAAATGGCAACTTATTCTTAATATGTCTCAATGCTTCACTAAATTTTACCAAAAAAAGATATTCACTCAGCACCCCTACGAAATCTGTTGTTCTGATTTTATCGCCTGACTTGACGGAAAGTTGACGGTAAACCGCGCAGTGTCGAAAAAACAGAACCTATATCGAAAATGACGTTCCTTAATTACGCAGAGATCGTCGCCCATCAAAGCCCATGAGCATCCGTTTGCTTTTCCAACATCAGCCCCTCCTGCATCAGTGAAAAAGGCCCTAAAAAAATCGGCCAAAGCATCACATTTTACCGCATGCTAGTGATTCGTACTGACCCACACAGCATTACCTCGCGTGGGGCTGACTAATTCGAGCCTGCTAGCGAGCACAAATACAGCGCGTAGCATTCGCCCATGCATTGCCCCCCTCCACGATCACTCGTTTTTACTCTCTCCACGTTGGCCTTGGCTTCGCTCCTAATGCCGAACCTGGCTACCGCGAGTGATGCTTTTACCAAACCCAATGAACGCCTGTCGGTCATTGATACCGCGAATTTACATGCCTTGGTGCCAACGGTTGCCGCAGATGCGCTTAAACCGATTATCGCACGCGCTGAAGTTGTTTATGCAGCGATGGCAAAAGATGCCGGATATCAACCGCGCCGGTTAGTCTTGTTGGTGACGGATGATTTAGACACCCACAATGGTTTTTCGACCGTTACGCCTTTTCCCATTATTAATGTGCAATTAGCACCTGCCTTACAGCAGTCGTCTATTTTTACGGGATACCAAGAATTTGAACGCACCTTAGTTCATGAAATTGCTCATCACATTAGTAACGATGTTGATCCGAATGGTTTCCGTAGAACTTTGAGCAATATTTTTGGTCGCGTCCTGCCCAATGATCTGCTGAGCTTAATGATTGCCTATCTATCCACACCTGCGCACCAAACCATGCCGTCTTTCTGGCACGAAGGCGGTGCACAGTGGGCGGAAACCGAATACGCAACCAGTCCGGTGTGGTCTGGACGCGGACGCGATAGTTTAACCCACATGGTCTGGCGCTTAGACGCCGCAGCCGGTCATATTCCCGAAGCGGGAGATTGGCGCTTAAGTTACCATGAATGGCCATTTGGTGGACGCAGTTATTTATACGGCGTTGCTTACACGCGTTATTTAGATGCCGCCTATGGTCATCACGCCAACATGTGGCAATTAATCGAACGCCAACAACACCGTTGGGCTTTTGCCTTTAATGGCGGACCAGAATTAATACTAGGCAAGGATCATCTGACGTTAATTGCAGAAGCACGTCGGGCCTTGGCCACGGAACAACATCAGGCAATGCAGGTGTTGTCCAGTAAACCAATAACCACAGCAAAACGACTAACACCTGAAAATGGCACCGTTGCGGCTCCTGCGTGGTTGCCGGATGGGCGATTATTTGCCGCCTATAATGATCCCTACGCCGATCCCATTTTTGTTCGCGTCGCTGCGAACGGAGATAAAAGCTCAGCGTGGCGATCGGCTTATAGCATGTCGCAAACCCGCAGCCTTCCAGATGGCACGTTGATCTACAGCGAAGCTGATATCAAAACTGATCCATGGAATCGCTCCCTAGTAAATATTGAATTACCCAGTGGCGCTCGCGTCAAATTGAAACATGAGCGATTACTACAGCCCGATGCCAAGAAAATCGCTACTACTTCTGATATTTCTGAATATTTAGTGTCTGCTATCCAATTAAATGGCGATGGCACCCAGTCGCTCATTGTGACGAATTTTAAACATGAAGACGGCATCTTTTGGTCAGATCACGAAGAAAGCGCAATCCAAAAGTTAAAAACCACCGGCAGCCCCTGGAGCCCAGCCTTCCGCCCAGGTAGTAATTCACTGACCTGGATCGAAACCGATCGCGATGGTTCGCGTTTATTACTTGCCGATCTTGAACAAAAAAAGACTGGTCAATTTAGTTTAAGTGAACCAACGGTGTTGGCGCAAATCCCTGGACGTATTTTGCATCCCGCGTGGACGACCGATGGCGCTCACCTGTATTTTTGCGCTGACCACAGCGGTGTCGCGAACGCCTATCGACTTGATCCGAGCAAGCCTGGACAATTAGTTTCGGTTACCAATACCGTTGGTGGCGTTTTAGCCTGCGTACCATCACCTGATGGCAAAGAATTAGCTCTTATTGATCATGATCGACACGGACCATTTCTCGCCCGCGTCGCGAATGACCCAGCGACGTGGCCGGGTGCAACTCCGCAATTAACCTTAGCGTGGCCAGCGCCAGTTGCCGCACAGGCGCTCGGTAAACGCGTGCCACTTTCTAAACAAAAAATAGAGCCCGATAAAAACGCAGTGGGGCCGGCACGACAAAAATTAGCGTTGCCAAATGATCCAGGTGATGCTGCGGCAATTGAAATTAAGCCGTACCGCGGACTGACTGAAATTCGTCCGCTGTTTTGGACACCCACCACCATGGCGGTCCCTGAAGGCGGATTTGGCATCGTTGGATTAATGGCTGATCCTATTTTCTCCCACCAAATGATTGGTTCTGCCGGCATTGGTTTGAGCGAAGCTTCACCCGTTGGTTTAGCGAGTTATGCCTACGGTGGCTGGTCAATTGATGTCGGTGCGGTGGCCTGGCAATCGGAACGTTCGTATGATGATCAAATTTCAGCCAGCGGACAACTCTATGATTACGCGGAAAATGTCCGCAGTGCGGAAGCGCGCCTGGGTCATGGGCTGACTGGTTTCCGTCGGCGTTTCCAATTATATGTAGCTGGTGGCATTGCCGAATATCGACCCATTCATAGTGCGACCAAAAAATATGATGGGCTAAATCCTGCTAGTTCGGCTCCCATTTTCTCGGATGTCGAACACTACGCAGAAGCAACGTTGGCTTATAGTGACAGCACGATGTTTCCTACCAGTTATACTTTGGAAGACGGTACCAGTTTTGCCGTGAATTATCGCCACAGTGGATTTGGTGGCGAGCTTGATCTGGATCGAGTCATTGGCAGAGGTAGTTACGTCCTCAGCTTTTGGCCACGTTATGGCCAGCAACTCGTATTTGGTGGCGCAGTAGGATGGAGCGACGGCGATAATTATTTACAAAATCAATTTTCCGTCGGTGGCACTTTTAATATCAATCAATTACCACGCGGATATACCACCACCACCGCTTTAGGCCCCTATTTAGTTGGTGGTAGCGTCGCCTATCGAACACCCATTTGGCGACCATTCTGGGGTCACAGCACTTCCCCGTTTGTTGATCGTCAAACGATACTCGAATTATTTTTTGACGGCGCGAAAGCCTCGACTGACACCCTCAACGGTAATGGTGATTGGTATCGTTCCGTTGGTGCTAATGTGCATATGAACTGGATGGTGTGGGAATTGATGTTGAATCCTGGGATCGGCATCGCCTATCAACTGGATGGCAAAGAAGACGTCAAAGGCCTATTTGGTTTAGACTTTCTCTGGTAATCACATCCTCGCTGCATCACCCACCAGGCCGGTTGGAAAGTGCGATGGGAACCCGAGTTCCATTGGGGAAATTGCTCTTTTTTGCGACTAAACGGCGGCTGCGGCATGATCCACTTCCGAAATGCGTCTGAGGCCTATAGTTCGCCCGCCCGTGATTGAGGAGTTAATGATGCCTGGTCGTATCCCCACCTATTTATTAGTTGCCACGCTTATGAGTGTGGCCCCATTTGGCCACACGGCCGATACTTCGCAGGTGCTCTACACCAACAAGCTGCAACAGCCATTGCCGTTGAGCAATGTGGATAAACCAGGATCGGTTTTGAAATCCCGTTTATTCATCACCAACGATGAAGGTAAAAATTGGCTCATGTTGCATGAGATGCAGGTCGCAGCCGATGCCGTTGAATTACCAAAATTTCCTTTCCGAGTTGACGCCGATGGCACCTACGGCGTGATGCCGTGCACCACCTACCGCAACGGTGTTGCCGAACCCGATCCTAAGCCCGGTCAAATTCCACCTTACCTTTTAATTGTCGACACCGTTGCACCAGCGATTATTTCGTTTGATGCCACGCTAATGGGACGTTCGGCACAAAAAGCCGTCGTGCGCGTTACTTGGTCCATTACGGATCTCCATTTAGATAAAGAACCCATTGCCATTGAAGCGAGCATCGACCTCGGCGCTCGATTTACCACGATGCATCGTGGTGGTAAAGACGGTTCTGTTGAATTAGTTATTCCTGTTACGCCAGAATCTCGCGATGTGCAATTGCGTTTGGTTATCACCGACAAAGCTCGGAACGTCACTATTTCACCGAGCCGCGATTTTAATATTCAACCGATGAAGACCGAGCCCGTCGTTCCTGAATTAACGTTGGCTCAAGCCGTCGCCACCTTGCCCACTTTAGCCGAGGTTGGTGCTGGTCCGATTAAACCGTTGCCAACTAAAACCATTGCGCCTCCATCAAAAGTTAATCCAACCGCAGCCGTAGCGCCGCCACCTGGAGCCGTGGTCAATGAACCAACACCAACTCCAGCGGTGTCAACGCCGGCCGTCGTCACTCCACCACCAGAAAAAATAATTCCCGCCGCTCAACCAGATATTGTCGTGCATGGCAAAGCGTATGAAGCGCCAACGGCAACACCGAAGACGGAACCAGCACCCGCAGCAAAAGAAAAAGAAGTCGTCATCGCATCTGATGCCGTTGACCGCGCCTATTACGATAAATTAGCCGAAACCCGCACCTTGCCACCGGGCAACACACGTACGGCCAATCGTTATACGCAACCAACTCCGCCTCCACCCGTTATCGTAAATGAAAACCTTGATGGTCGCCGTGCACCGGCAAGCGGTGTGCCTGTCCAACATACTGATCCCTTACAAATACTCACCGATGCGCGACTTTTAATGGCAATGGACAATATCAATGGCGCGTGCGATCTCTATGAGAGCCTGCGTTTTACCAGTATTGGTAAAACCGCCTTACATGAACAAGTTCATCTTTTAATTGTTAAAGATCGACCACGCGATGCCATTACGGCGATCATGGGCGCCCCTGTTGAAATCGTAACCGATGAAATTCGTCTCGACCACGCACGTGCTTTGCTAAAAACCGAACGTCCCGAAGAGGTCGTTAATGCGGTATCGAGTATTAATGCCGATGCCCCAGAGGGCCGCACGGCTTTATTATTAATCGTGAAATCATATCTGGCACTCGGACGAACGACTGAAGCCAATCGCGGTTTAGACTATCTCGCACGTGGTAATGACGAGGTCGCCAATGAAGCGCGGGCAATACGAGGTCGCTAATGCGGCCACGGTTTGTACAGGCTCAGGATATTATTCCTGCCAATAGTTTAATAATTGATTGCGGCGTACCCGGGGCAAAAACCTATAGCCACTGGAAAGATGCTCCGAAAACGCCCGATGAGCTGATCGCGGACACGAGTACCGAAATACTCCTCAATGCCGCGAAAGATCCCGCGCGCTGGCTTAATGATTTTGATTACGCGGTTAACGATCACGTCGATGCTGATGGCTTACTTGCGGTAGCCGTTGCTTGTCGCCCACAAGAATTACTCCCACATCGCGAATTATTAATCGCAGCGGCTGAATCCGGTGATTTCTCTGAATGGACAACCGAGGCTGGATTTCGCCTGATGTTACTACTCCACCAACTCATAAGAGATGCTGCGCAAAGCGGTGACGGTTGGGAACAACGACTGTATGATCTCGTAACCGCCACGATGCCATCGATTATTGCCTACGCCAATAAACCAGACGTGGAACGTGACGCGCAAATTGCACGAGTGATTTCCGTACAACAAGCACTGATGGCGAAAAAAGGTTTTACCCTTCGCCAATCAACAAACCTCTTAGGAGTGGAATGGCATTTCGTCCATGGACACTCCGATAGTTTTCGCGTCGTCAATCGCGCCGATGATCTCCCCGAATGGTCACTGTCACGTGTCGCAACAGCAAATCAGTTTCAATTATTAGGCATGCATACGAGCGACGGAATTATTTATCAACTCGACGCGCCACGCCACTCCTGGGCTCGCACCGTCAAACGACCCACCGTGATTTGGCCAGATCTCACTGGGGTAGTGCAAACCCTGCAAAAACAGGAGAAGTCGCTCGGTCGCTGGGTAACGGAAACAACATCGCGCCAAAATGGTTATGTCTGTTTACTGACCTGCGTTAATGACTCCGGTTTAGCGCCGTCGTCCCTGAATTTTGATCAAGTATGGCAGGCGCTTTCTGGTATTTAATGAAGCCAGGAGATTTGAGTTCGGAAATCCTTGAGAGTCCGGAGGTCCGGAAGTCCGAAAGTCTTGCGTGATCCCTATTAAATGGACTTGTAACGGTTAAGATGCGACGGCAGAAATGCTGGCGCCAAGTTTAAATAGATTAATGCGTCTGAACAGGTTGGCCGCAACCTTTCTGCAGCTAATAAATATTCGTCCGTATATGACAAAGATAACTGATCGGGCAGGACATCCGGACTTCCGGACCTCCGGACTTCCGGACTCTAAAGAGATTCCATACTAGCACTTCGCCCACTTACCCCACGATGCCCACCCATGACCGCTGACCACGTTGCCGACCAATTGCACGCCACCATCGAACGCACCAAATCCATTGCCTGCGTTGGACTTGATCCACGCCCGGCATTGCTGCCGAAATCGTTAATCGATGCCGCTATCGCGGCGCATGGCGATACCGCAACCGCCGTCGCTGATGCCTTTCTCAACTTTAATGTTGGTCTGCTCAATGCCATCGCCGGACATTGCGCTGCGGTCAAACCACAATCTGCGTGTTATGAAGCTTATGGCCATGCTGGCGTCAAAGCTTTAGAAGACACCGTTCGCCATGCGCGCAAGCTCGGCATTCCCGTCATCATGGATGCCAAACGTGGCGACATCGGTTCCACGGCTGAACATTATCAACAAGCCTTTTTAGGACAGGCACCAAGCCTGAAAGGCGCCTCACTCCCAGGACTCAATTGCGAATGGTTAACCATTAATGGTTACCTGGGCAGCGACGGCGTGCTGCCGTTCCTCAATAAAATCCCAGGCCATGGCGGAGTGTTTGTTTTGGTGAAAACCAGCAATCCTTCCAGCGGAGATTTACAAGATATTGCCCTGGCCGCCAAGGTTCGTGGAAAATCCGCGAGCGAAGACGCGCTCCAAGCCATGGAATTAATGGCGCAACTGGTCCACCATTGGGGCCAACAACGAACCGGCAAAAGTGGACTCACGGATGTCGGTGCCGTGGTTGGCGCAACATATCCTGCGCAAGCGAAGCGCTTACGCACGCTAATGCCAAATACTATTTTCCTGGTTCCTGGCTACGGCGCTCAAGGCGGTACCGCTACAGATGCGCTCGCTGGCATTCGCCCAGATGGCCGTGGCGTGATTGTCAATTCCAGCCGAGGGATTATTGCCGCCTGGCAAAAGAATAAAGACAGCGATTGGGCCGGGGCCGCACGTGCTGCGTTAGATGCGATGAATACGGATTTAGCCTCGGGTTAATCCGTATTCATTTGACTGATAATCGCGCGCCGTCTACTTAATCAAAACATCGGGTTTATCGCGCGCGATATCGGCTTCCCACGCGGCCAATTCGGCTTTGAGTTTGACGACCATTTCCGGAAAACGAACGGAAAGGTTACTGCGCTCGCTGATATCGGTTGCTAAATCAAAGAGCAATTCCGTTTTCCCATCTAGCAACAATTTCCAATTCCCTTGGCGAACAACTTTTTGGTGACGAGCGGTACCGTTATTATCAATACGCCAACAAAGCGTCCGTTCTCGTGGCGCGGCTGATGATTCGACTAAGGGCAATAAATTAATTCCATCAAATTGTTGATATTTTGCAGGCACACCACCAGCATGCGCAGCAAAGGTCGAACTTAAATCCATGTTGATTCAGACCTGTTTACTCTCCGCACCCGAAGGCAAGCGACTGGGCAAACGCATTAGGCAAGGGACGCGAA